>JAISRJ010000231.1 GCA_031273705.1 Clostridiales bacterium | reverse complement strand
ATCTTCCGCCGTCAATATTTCAACATTCATTTACACTCTTCCTTCAACATTATTCCGGATTATCAAATATGCAAGCAAATCTAATCACATTTTCCGTAGTCGCGCGCAGATCGGAACGACTTCTCAATTTTGCCCGGCTGTACGGAATCGCTGCATTATTGATACTGAATATAGCCGTAACGCCTCTATCATATACAGAAGAAATATCATCGCCGATATCCCCCACAATCGCAATTAACGGTACGCCGAGGGCTTTTGTATGTTCAGCCACACCTATCACAACCTTGCCCATGAGTGACTGTTCGTCGATCCTTCCCTCTCCGCTGATTACAAAATCCGCGTCCGCCGCAAGCGCATCAAACCTTATCGCATCAAGCACCAATTGGATTCCCATCACCGGTTCTGCGCCGAGGAATGCATGCGCACCGCCGCCCATACCGCCGGCGGCGCCCGCCCCGAAAATACTGTTTACATCCACGCCAAGGCATTCTTTGATTACCCGTGACAGATGTTTGAGCCCGAGATCCAATCGTGCTACAGCTCCGGTATCCGCGCCCTTTTGGGGTGCGAAAACATATGCGGCGCCGGATGGCCCATGAAAAGGGTTATCGATATCGCACATCACCCGGAGCCCCGTATCCTTTAGCGCGGGAAGTAATCCGCTCATATCAATTCGGGCAATATCCTTCAGGGAACCGCCTGTTGGGATAAAAGAAACACCTTCATAATTTATAAAATCGACGCCGAGCGCCGCCGCCATTCCGCATCCGCCGTCATTTGTCGCTGACCCGCCAAGCCCGAGTATGATATTTCGGCATCCGCTCCCAATCGCTTCGGCAATCAGTTGTCCGACGCCAAAGCTTGTTGTTTTTTCAGGATCGGGAGTTGATCCAACCATGGAAAGGCCGGCTGCGGCCGCCATTTCAACAACCGCGGAGCCATCCGGGAGAATACCGTAAAAACTTTCTGTTTCTTCAAAAAACGGACCTTTAACGGTCGCCTCGATCCGTCTCCCGCCCAATGCCTCGAGAAAACAGTCAACACTGCCCTCCCCGCCGTCGGCAACCGGTATCTTAATAATTTCTATTCTCGGATAAAATCTTCTTATCACGGATTCCATGATTCCGCATATTTCTGACGAACTCATTGTTCCCTTGAAACTGTCCGGGATTAAAACAACTTTCTTCATTGCACACTCCCAAAAGACAAGAACCGGAGGGAATCGTTATTTTTCAACAACGCCAACCGCGCGGATGGGCGAACCGTGACCGCCCCTGATATTGAGCGGGAAACCAATAAATATAAATTTCTTACCAAGCAGGGGACGCAGATCGGACAGATTTTCCATATGGATCAATTTATTTGCCTTTGTGACAAGATGAGATGGGAAAGTCCTGTCTTTTGGGTTATCCGTGCTGGGCGCATCGATGCCAAAGTTTTTCACTTCTTTATCAACCAACCATTGTGTGGCCTCTTGATCAAGTCCCGCATGCCTCTTGAGATATTGATCGGTGCCGTAATTGTTCACATAGTGACCGGTATAAAGCAAAACGGTATCACCCTTTTCGACCTTGATTCCGCTTTTTTCCTCGGCGTGTTCCAGAATTTCTTTCGTGATATAGCCATCGGGATCCGCTTCAGATACATCAAGAACTACGCCGGAGCCATAAAATTTATCCAACGGCTCCACATCGATTGTATCCCCGTCAGCCCTCATATGACTGATCGCGTCTACATGCGTAGGACCGTGATCACAGAGCATAATGCCTTTCGAAGCCCATGAATACCCGCCTTCCTGAACTGTCGTTTCATGCGTGTCGTGATCCCAGACAACTGTGCGGACATGACCCGGCCAAACCGGCATTCCCTGATAAATCTGCTGTGTTAGGTCGTAAAGTTTCACTGCCATTTTCCGCTCCTTTCGACATGTCGCTTCGCAACACATCTACCTGCCTGACGGCAGTCAGGCGTTCACTTCGTTCGCTTCGCTATCCGTTTTCCGTTACACGGACATCATTTATGAGTAAACGCAATAACCATGCCGGAATTGTCATGGCTATTAAGCGATATTAATCGGAACAGGCCGAAATTCGCGGCCTATGATACGAATTTGTGATGAAATTATGATAAGGATTGTTATTTTAGGATTAAAAACAGATAAGTCAACCGGCACATTCACATTTAAAGTTGTTTAATAAATGTAACAACTTGACTTGCGTATGGACGGCAAGTAGACAACAGGCGCAAATCAGCCGTTTCCGTGCGATTGTCATTTTGACTCCCGCGTATACGGGGCCTTGATACTAACCGATCCCATATTTGTTCATCTTGTAGTAGAAAGCCCGCCGGCTCAGATTCAACGACTTCATCGCTCTCGTCTTATTGTCGCCGCTTTCGCTTAAAGCGCGTAATATTGCCTGTTTCTCACAGGCGCTGACAAGCTCATGCAAGGGAACAGTCTTTCCTATAATGAGTAATTCCGTTTCATTCTTCGCTTCGTGCATCCACAGATTAGACGGCAGATGATATGGCTGGATGACACCGTTTTCCTCGAATACAATGGAACGCTCAATCACATTTCTAAGTTCGCGTACGTTGCCGGGCCAGTCGTAATTCATCATCAATTCCATCGCCTCGTCGGATATCGTAATTTTCTCATCCCTGTTGTGGTTTGAAAACTCACGGATGAAATGTTCGGCCAATACTTTTATATCGCTTTTTCTGTCTTTTAGATCAGGGACTGTCAGAATTACAACATTTAGGCGGTAATATAGATCTTCACGGAATTCCCCATCCAATATCATCTTTGTCAAATCTTTTGAAATCAATAATGCGATATTGTTTTTTTGCACCACCACCTTTATGTCTGCAACTGATGCGACCGCGGTTATCGCGTCCAGCATTATTTTTCAAATGCTTTGTTAATGATTTTTCTGGTTTTGTTTTAGTTATGTCGCTAAAAGCATCAACGCTTGCAAAACGTCTACCTGGAGTTGTTGGGTTATAGTGTTTGATAGCCATTATTTATCTCCTTTTGTATCAGTTGTTTTATTTTTTTTATCGGTATTTGAGTCTTTTTTTGAATTAGTGGATGTTGATTTTTGGGTAGTATCATCAACAGCTGATGCTCCAAAAATATCAATATCACCTTCTCTAAGTGTAACAATTGCTTTTTTAACAGAATTTTCAACGCCTGTTCCAAGTCTATTTCTTTTAACTTTGCCAGCTTTGTTCAAAGTATTCACTTTTGCAACTTTTACACTAAATAATTTTTCAATAGCATTTTTGATTTCAGATTTATTTGACCTTTTATCAACAAAAAATGAATATTTACCTTCTTCGTTTAAAAGATAGCTTTTTTCGCTAACAACTGGTTTAAATATTATGTCTCTTTGTGATTTCATAGTTATTTTTTATTATCTTTTTTTGGTGTAGTTTTTGTTGTAGTTTTTGTTTTGCTGCTTGTTGTCTTTGCTTTAGTTACTGGTTTTGTTGATTTTTTTGCTACTGGTTTTGCTGACTTTTTTGTAGATGGTTTTGCTGGCTTTTTTGTAGCTACCGGTTTTTTTGTCAACGATGTTGATGTCGCCGGTTTTTTAACTGCTGGCTTTATTGTAGATGATTTTGCTGCAGGTTTTGAAGATGCTGGTTTTTTAACTTCTGGTGTTGATTTCACTGGTTTTTTTACCGCTGATTTTTTTTGAACTCGGGTATTTTTTATATTTTCTTCATCGCGCTTTTTATCAGCTTCACTAGCAGGAACATATTTTGTTTGGCTATTTGTAAAACTATCGATCGCGTCCTTTGTCCATAAAATTGAGTTATTTGAGATTATTGAATGAGCGGTTAATTGATCTGGCATAACTATAGAAATATTTTGAATATTTCTAGCGGAAAGATACTCATTTTTATTTGTAGTTACAAATAATGTTTTTTGATC
>JAISRJ010000127.1 GCA_031273705.1 Clostridiales bacterium | reverse complement strand
CACGAACGCGACTCTCTTGTATTTATGCTGACGGATATAAGCGCCGATCATAAGCATATTAAAGAACTGGAAAGCGCGGCTTTTTACGATACGTTAACCGGGCTATATAACCGCGAATTCGGTATGAAATTGATGAACGAGTTTATGGGCAAGAGAGAAAAGTTTATTGTCGTGTTTGTGGATATGGATAAACTTAAATATGTAAACGATAAATTTGGGCATTTGGAGGGAGACAAATATATATTGGCAGTCGCCGCCATATTGCGCGGATTCTCTCCAAGCGTAAGCATTAGCCGTCTGGGCGGGGATGAGTTTATGCTAATGGACACAGGTTGGGATGAACAGCCGGCCGAAATGCGAATGGAAGAATTACGCGCTCAGTTGATACAGCGCGGTCACGACTACGGCTCGCAGTATGAGCATAGTTTGAGTTACGGCGTAATAGGGGTCGCTGAAGATAATGTGTTGGACGCCAGCAGCTTATTGGCCATAGCGGATGAAAAGATGTATAATTATAAATTAGCGCATAAAATGCAGAGATCAAATTAAATATGCGGTCAATTCCTCTCCTCGGAGAGGAATTTTTTTGATGTTACTCGCGAGCGTAAGCATTTGACAGCGATATACGAGCATAATTTTCCAATAATAGACAGGTGATATTCTTTCAATATATGATATAATAAAGACGATTATATGTTATAATTGTGACGAAAAATAAATTACTGTCGAGTAGCGCTTGGAATTTTAGGGGGACCACATATGAAGCCGGTTTTTAACAAGGGAACCTTTGGATGTTTATATTGTATGAAGATAGTAAATCAACCGCTACTTATGGCACGAAAAGGAGAAAAGACCTCTAACTCGATTAACGAGCTAAACGCGGTTGTTCAAGCCCATAGAGACAGGTACCCGGAAATTATAGAACGGATTAATAACTATAAGACGGAGGCAAAGTCTGGCGGGCGTGTTATGCCTCCATATTTTACTTTCATAAAGCCTTGGGAGGACGGAAAAACGAAAGACGGACCTCTTGAGCGAGACACAGACAACGTTACTACCGATCTTGCCGTCTGGTTTAAAGATTTGGCGGATATTCGTCACAACTTAATTTATGATACATATGTATGTCCGCATTGTTATAAGCCTCTAAACAGAAATACCTATAAACTGGATATATTTTTAATCAGCATTTTCGGCATTCGTAATATAGGCAAGACACAATTTATAAAATCATTGGTTAGAAAATGTGACCAAGGCGCTTTTCATAATTGCGGATTTTCGCTGCTGCCCGACGAAATGACCGCCAATCAAAAGGCGTACATGGATTCGATGGGGCAGGTAGAACCAACCGCGGATTTACTCGACAACGAAGATAATTTTTATTCCTTTATACTGTCATGGTCATCCGACGGGCAAGAGCATTCCGTCTGTCTGGTCTTTCAGGACACTCCCGGCGAACCGATGTTAAGCGAAGCCGACCCAAACAAACGAATGAATCTTATTTCTAAGGTTATTCAATCGAATATAATTCTGCTATTCTGCGATCCGACCCGTACACGCAACTTTATTACCAAGCTCACAAGTTTGCTGGATAATAAAATCAAGCCATGGTCGGAGCCGGATGGAAAATATTATTTTTCGTCGGATATGGCGGATATAATTGAGGAATCCAGGGAATCTCATAAGTACACGCACTTGAATGATTCTTTCGAGGAAACGGTGCGGCTGCTGTGTAACGGATTGGATCATATAAAACAAGAACGACTGACAGGCTTGAATATTGCTGTTGTATATACGAAACTGGATTTTGTAAAGTTTTATTATACATATTATCAGTTTTACACCGGCAAATACGAAAACGAATCTTTGCTTTTTGTAGAAAATGACGACATATTTACACCCGACCCACCTGACTGCGACCCTCTGTTGCTGTGGCAGGATTGGAAAACAGTTTGCCGCGGTCAGGCTTTTATGCTAAGTGAAGATAGAAACAGTCTGCGACGCCTTTCCGGTACTCTAAAAAGGATATTCTTTGACATTCCATGCTTTATGATAGCTAACGGACAGTTAAAGCCGTTAGTCTCCAAAGATTCTTTAGTATTCGATAATGTAGAAACAATGGCTTGTTACAGCCTTATTCTATGGATAATAAAAAACCTTAACCCTTCCAACATAATAGAAGATCTGGAGAAAGTACATCAACCGACAAAGGAAAAAGAGAAGGGCGTAATGGATCTCGTTACCGGGTTTTTGCGAGGTGACTATTCATGATTATGCAACATATATTTACAAATGAAAACGGAGCGCGTACAATTAACATATCCGGCGGACTGGTCAGACTGCAACCCGTACTGGAAGAACTCAGCCGATTTCACGAAACGCGCGGGATGGATGAAAAGGGGTTAATCTACTGTCCGCTTCATGGCGAAGATTTATTTCTTATAGGTCAGGCGTCTCGCTACCCTGTTAAAGGCAGACCGGCATATATTCAACACAACTATGTATTTGACTCAGAGTCTTTTCTTATGTCGATGCAGCAAGCCGACAGAATGCTGCGCGGCTCGTTTTTTTACACAAACCCCGCTGATGTGCCTTCTCCGCTGCCCGAAATTACTGTTCTTCAAATGGATCAAGTTAATTCATATACATTACCCGAGTTAAATTGGGATAATATGACAGAGATATTATTCTCGGGCTATTTAAGTAATTGGCGCTTTAGAAAAAAATTCGATGAATTTGAGACGGTCGCCAGAATGATTTTAGCGCGCGTTTTATCGGTAATGCCTTTAGAACTGCTAAAATATCTGCCGGGCGTACATACTTCCTCATTTTCACAGCTATCTGATAGAATCGCTATACGTTTTCCATATTATGAAGAGCTGAGTTCTATATGCTTTGTGGACGACACAAGTAATACCAGAAACTTTCCATACATAATTAAGTATTTCGCGTCACGGTTACGCGCCAACATGCCGGTTATTCTTCCGACGCAATTGTCTGTTTTGCTATGTGATTACCCAAATGTATTCAATTCTTTATCACTGATAAAAGATGTATTGGCTTTTTACATTAGTGATACCGAGTCGAATTTTAAAGAAATGACTTTGGCATATATATCCTTAATAAAAAGTCCTAACCTAACCGATTTTGCGCAGTTATTTACTAATCACTTTCAATCTGTTTTGGACACCGCAAAGAATCAATCAATTATTCAGAACGTATTAAATATGCTGCGACGAACGTTACCTGAATTTTCCGAACATTTCGCCCGGCATTGGAACAATGAGCCCGCGCCCGCGCCCGCTCCTACCCCCACGCCTGTCACAATGTATGAAACGATTCCGCCTTCGGCCTCCGTAACCGCTAACGGGAAGAACAACTTTTACTCTATGCCGACCGAACAGATCGAGGTAATAATTGAACACGATATGATATTTGTTAAGGATCAAAACACATTAAACCAACTAGTGAGTCTTTACATAACTAAATTTAAATGGGAGTCTACTATAGTACATAATCTAACATATGGCAAGCTGCAAGAGTTAGTTAATAGAACACTCATTCCACACACAGCCAAACCATACTATCACGAGTCTTTTGAAAAAGCCGCCTCTTTGGATACAGAAAAAATCGCCATTAGCGATTTACCTAAGACAGAAGATCATAATTCCGAATCCGCGGCCGAAGAAAAACCAAGAGTGCCGAGCATCCCCCAACGCCCGCTTGAAAAAAAATCACGGGCGACAAAAATTATAATATCGTGTGGAACAGCCGCGGTCTTATTGACTATAATAGCGATCATCAGTATGTTTGATCTGAAAGAAGCTCTTTCGGGCTTTATCGGTTCACTGTCAGATATCTATACCACAATCTCTCCGGACGAGACTTTTATCACGACAGAACCACCGACAACTGCAATCGAGCCGCCAACCACAGAATCAGCGTCGCCGGACACCGCAAGCGATCTGACCTCCACAGGATCAGAACCTGCCAACACCGCGACCGAGCCGCCCTCCATAGGATCAGAACCCGCCAACATCGCGGCCGATCCGCCCTCCACAGGATCAGAACCCGCCAACACCGCGACCGAGCCGCTCTCCATAGGATCAGAACCCGCCAACACCGCGGCCGATCCGCTCTCCATGGGTTCCGAACCATCGATAACGGCTTCGATTATACCACACACACAACCACCGGTCACGCCTCAGATTAGCGAAACGGCTCCAACCCCGGAGGATGAAATTATACAGCCTATAGTAACTATGTTGCCCTAGTGCCTCCTACCGCAAATGTTGTTCTTATTTCCGAATCTTCGCACCGGAGACATCTTAGAAAAGCAAAATGGGCCGTACCCGCCATTTTGCTTTTCGCCGAAAGCGGCGCCGCTTTCGGGCATCCTAAACATTAATAAATCTGTTAATATCCTGCTCGCTTATTCCCGGATGAAGCGCTATATTAATCGCGTTGGCTATAATATTCGACAACCGTTCTATAACGGAATCAACCTCTTTAGGCGTCACAAACATATTTCCTGTATATGGATTCAGAATCTCTGTTATCAAATGATATTTTTCCTCCTGCGCCAAAGTTGAAAGCATTTCAAAAAACTGCGAACCCTTTGGGGCTTGAGCGACCATTGAATCCAACATGGCGTCCATCGTGTCGTTTACCAGTGTGGCGGCATCAACTACGGTCGGAACACCTATCACTATTATGGGCGTGCCCAATGTCTCCTCACTTAGCTTCATGCGCTTGTTACCCACACCCGCTCCGGGGTTTACCCCTGTATCGGAGATCTGAATGGTCGCGTTTATTCTGCTTGTACGCCGCGCAGCCAACGCGTCAATCGCAATAACCAAATCAGGCTTTATCCTCTCCGTTACCCCTCTAATTATCTCACCGGTCTCTATACCGGTCAAACCCATTACTCCCGGCGAAATCGCGCTGACTGGTCTTACATGCCCTTCTAATTCTTCGGGCATATGACCGGACAAATGTCTGGTCACCAAAACCTTTGAAATAACCTTTGGACCCAAAGCGTCCGGCGTGACATTCCAGTTGCCCAGACCAACCAGCAGTATAGAGGCGTTCTTTTTTAATGGTCTTAATTTAGCTAACTGATCGACCATTATTTTTATAATATCCTCATGCGTCTCCAAATCATGCTCTTTCATAGACTGCGATTCTATGGTAATATAATTGCCAATAGGTTTACCCATGGCAGAAGCGCCTTTTTCATTTAATATCTTAACCCAAGTGACCCTGATTTTTCCTTCCGAAAAAATCTCCTCTGTCACATCTACGCCACTATCGCTTTCGTCTTTTTCTACCTCTTGTAATTCTCGCGCCTCTAACGCCAAATCTGTTCTCACGCTAAAATGAAAAGCTTTCTCTGGTATAAAAGCTTTCTCTGATATAAAAGCTTTCTCTGGTATAAAAGCTTCCTTTGGCATATTTTTCTCCACTAAGTTTTCCTCCACTAAAAAAGATAGCCACTTATAGCCTGTAATTAATATTTGCAGAATTTGGCGATATATATTATAATTTACATGAGAATAAAATGGTAATATATGTGTGTCATAAGTTGGCTACAATATATATATCAGGAGAAATAGTTGTTGCTAGACGCTGGGAGTGTGCTTATATGTTTTCGATAGGGGATAAAATTGTTTATCCAATGTACGGCGCGGGTGTAATTGAGGATTTAGAGCAGCGTGAGATAGACGGTTTTAGGCAAATGTTTTATGTTATGCGCATACCCGTAGGTAATCTAAAGATAATGATAGCCGCCGGAAATGCTGAGCACTTGGGCATAAGAGGTATTTATGGAAAGGAGGAGATGCTTCGTATTATACAGAGTGTTTCCCAAAAGCCGGTGGATATGCCCGATAATTGGAATCAACGTTATAAAGCGAATATGGAAAAGATAAAATCCGGCAAGCTTACGGAAGTCGCCTTGGTTTTTCGTAATTTGCTGCTACGTGAGCGTGAGCGAGGACTTTCCAGCGCGGAAAAAAAGATGATGAATATCGCCAAACAAATTATTGTTTCGGAACTGATTCTTTCACACGATACAGATAAATCTCATGCCGAAGAAATATTAACAGGCATCTTTAATGAGGCGATATGATGTTATTCGATACTCATATTCATACGCAAATATCTGTCGATTCCGATATGAAAGCGGAGGAAGCCATAGCCGCCGCCAATCGGCAGAGGCTTGGGCTGTGCTTTACAGAGCATGTGGATTTTGAAGCGGATTTTGACGAGTGTTGTATAGCGGATCTGAGTAAATATTTTTCAGATTATGAATCTCTGCGTTCACCGGAATTATTGCTGGGTATAGAAATCGGGCTGACCATAAATACGAGAGGGGTAGCCCGTAAGTTTGTGGACGATGACCGGATTGACTTCTTGATTGGCTCTGTACATGTGGCATGGGGTTATGATTTAGCCCGCAAAGGATTTTTTGATCAAGAACTTCCTACGCACGAGATTTATAGAATGTATTTACTTTATGTCGCGCTGGTTTTAGAAACCTGTGAGTATTTTGACAGCCTTGGTCATATAGATTATCCGTCACGTTACAGCCCGTTCTCTGATACGAATATAGAATACAAAGATTTCTCGAAGGAATACGATGCGATATTTGACAGGCTCTTGGATCAGAAGAAAGTTATTGAAATAAATACTAAGAGATTTAACGACCCCGTCGCGAAGCGCAGTTTGTACGCAATTTATGAGGCTTATTATAAGCGCGGCGGCAGGTACATAACCTTGGGATCGGATGCGCATCAGCCTTATAGGGTGGGGGATAATATTTCCGCCGCGCTTACAATGGCGCGTTCTATAGGTTTAAAACCCGTACATTTTATGGAAAGACGTATGTGTGTATAAACCAGAATTCGTCGGGTAAAATAATATTGTATCCCAACCGCCTTCGGAAACACGCATCGCGGTGATGGGATAAACCCCAACATATTTTCGGAGGATTGAAAAATGCCTGATAAGAATCAGAAAAAGGCTCCCGGCAAGCAAAAACAACAACAAAAGAAAAATGGAACTGACGACAAAGATCCTATAGACAGCGTGCTAGATGTCGGAAGCGGCAGCACCAGGTAAGTAACTTAAAGGTGTTTGGATTAAAAAAGAACAGCTCGGATAAAAAATCCGGGCTGTTCTTTTCGTCTCGCGGTTATTTTTACGGGCGACCGAGGCGTGCGACTCGACCACCCGTTTGATTACGCAAGATGGATATCTATCAGCCTTACCAGTTTACCTATCTCCGGTTTGGTAATTTGCTCGGTGGCACCCAGCATCTTGCCTTTATTATACATTTCTTCGTTTATTAAGGATGAAAAGATTATTATCGGCAAGTATCGCAAATCTCTGTCTTCGCGTACCAGCTTGATTAAATGATGTCCATCCATTCGTGGCATTTCAATATCTGTTATAATCAACGCCACATGCTCGGTTATATCACCGGGCGCTTTTTTGTAATTTTGCAATCTGTTCCAAGCTTCCTCGCCGTTAGAACACGTTATGACATTTTCGTAGCCCGCTTTCACCAAACTCTTTGTAATAAGCTTCTCCAACATAGGAGAGTCTTCCACAAGCAAAAGAGGTTTTTTCGAGTGTCTCCTGTCGCCCATTACCTCTATCTCCTCTATCTGGATACTTGACTTAGGGCTTATATCTGTTATAATTTTCTCAAAGTCGACAATCGTAATCAGATGATCGTTGTATCTAACGATTCCTGTCGCTACGCCGGCATCTCCGCCATATATGGTAGGATCAGGCTTTTCTATGTCTTGCCAGCTTATTCGATGTATGTCACGTACTGTGTGGACGTGAAAAGCGGACTTTTGATTGTTAAAATTCGTCACTATCAGGATGTCGTTTTCGCGATTATCCGACTCGGGCAATCCCAAATAATAGGCAAGGTTAATTATGGTAATTATCGTGCCTCGTTGCCTAAAAACGCCTTCTACATATCTATTAGAGTGCGGCATTGGTGTGACTTCATTATTAAACCGTAAAATTTCTTCAACTTTGGCGACATTAATTCCAAAATTTTGACCACCTAAAGTAAATTCTATAACTTCTAGTTCATTTGTACCACTTTCAAGCAAAATATCTCTATCTTTCATTGTATCCATAATCAGTCTCCTAGTTTTACAGCTTTCGGCTTAAATTTATTATGTGGATTTACTTAGAATAGTACACTTCCATAACTTTCTTTACGGTTAAATAATTTCTGCCAGACTTGGAAATATTAACTCTAAATAACTACTTAAAGATCAAGGAAGTGATAAACATCTGCGGATTTGCAGGATTTACAGGCAAATATAAAAACTCCAGAGAGATTATTATGCGAATGACGAAGTTGATTGAGCATCGCGGACCGGATTCCGAAGATGTTTACATGGGTGAGGATATAACCCTCGGTTTTAGAAGGCTGTCTATAATCGGATTGTGTGACGGCTCTCAACCTATGTTTAATGAAGACCGTTCACTTGTGGTAGTCTTTAATGGAGAGATATATAATTATCAAGAATTGAAGGATGAATTGGAACAATTCGGGCATGTGTTTTCCACTCACGCCGATACGGAGACATTGCTTCATTTGTATGAAGAATATGGGGAGGAAATGCTTGCTAAATTACGTGGCATGTTCGCGTTTGCTATATATGATATTCCTAATAAGAGATTATTTTGCGCCAGAGATTTCTTTGGCATAAAGCCGTTTTATTATACTCACATAGGCAGTGAACTGATGTTTGGTTCCGAAATAAAATGCTTTACAGCGCACTCACATTTTAATAAAACACTAAATGAGGAAGCTCTGGAAAATTATCTTACATTTCAGTATTCGGTATTGACAGAGACTTTTTTCAAAGGCGTTTATAAATTGCTTCCCGGTCATTATTTAATTTACGAGGATGGTGAAGTTAAAGTAAAACAATACTGGGAGAGTCTGTTTAAACCGGAGGAAATGGACTTGGCTCAGGCTGTGGATATGCTAAACGATGTTTTGTCCGAGTCTGTTGATCGGCATAAGCAAGTCAGTGATGTAGAAGTGGGATCTTTTTTGTCCAGCGGCGTGGATTCCAGCTATGTAGCCGCAAGTTTTAAAGGCGGCAAAACCTTTACAGTGGGTTTCGATTACGATAAATACAACGAAATAGATTATGCCAAGAGCCTATCAGAGTCACTGGGCATTGATAATTTTTCCAAGACTATCACTAAGGAAGAATACTGGCGTGTATTGCCTAAGATTCAATATCATATGGACGAACCTTTAGCCGACGCCTCCGCGGTTGCGTTGTATTTTGTAAGCCAGGTCGCGAGCAAGCATGTTAAAGTCGCGCTCTCCGGCGAAGGAGCGGACGAATTCTTCGGGGGATACAACATATATCGTGAGCCGTTAGATATACATTTCTTTACGTCTTTACCGACGTGGATACGCAAATTACTGGGAAAGTTAGCGCAAATGATTCCGTTTGAGGTAAAAGGTAAGAATTTATTTATTCGCGCGAGTAAAAACATTGAGGATCGGTTTATAGGTAACGCCAATATTTTTTCTAAGCGAGAGAGAGAGAAAATTCTAAAAAACCCAACCGGACGTTTTAAACCAACGGCTCTTACAAAACCATACTATGATAAATGCAAGGGCGCGGATAGCGTTACAAAGATGCAAACGCTGGATATTCATATGTGGATGGTCGGGGATATTCTTTTAAAAGCGGATAAAATGAGTATGGCTCATTCTTTGGAGGTGCGTGTGCCGTTTTTGGATAAAGAGGTTTTTCTGGCGGCCAGCAAACTGCCGGTCGAATTGCGTTGCAATAAAATAAAGACGAAATTTGCGTTTCGCGAGACAGCCAGAAAAATATTGCCCGACTCATGCGCTTCTAAAAAAAAGCTTGGTTTTCCGGTTCCGATTCGCATTTGGCTTAAAGAGGATAAGTATTACGCTAAAGTAAAAGATTACTTTTCAAACCGTACAGCCGAAAAATATTTTAATACAAAACGGATAATAAAACTGCTGGACGACCACAAACGCGGCAGACGCGACAACAGCCGTAAAATATGGACAGTTTTTACGTTCTTAGTTTGGTATGAGCAGTTTTTTAAAGCATAAAAAATCCCCGTAGGGGCACCCATTTTGGCGCTCTTTAAAAATATTTCCAATCTTAAAGAGCGGCTATAGGTTACCGCCGGAGCGGTCGCGGGGATGGTTAAGGGCTGATTAGTAACCTTTACCATGATTATCTTGGATTATCTTGCGCAATATGGAAATGTGCCCGACGACATTTGGATGTGGGCAACTGCGGAAGGTCAATGCCTAGAGATTCAAATTGCTTTTCTTGAAGAAATAGGCGGACGCAACCTATATAAACCACGCAAAATCTCTAAGGGTCACCGACTACTGGAGTACACCTAACCGTTACTGATGAAAACAATGGGCTGTCATATTAAGAAAACGCGGGGATAGCAGCCATTTTTAACGCCAAAATCGCTGCGGCTTGTTTTGCCAACGAATATTTGAGTAAACTGCCAAAAAACTCCTGCTAGATCGAGTTATAACTACTTAGCCATGGCACATTAATAAGGCAAATCCCCAATAAAGTAAGCTATGGCAATTTCAAAAATAAACGGCAAAGTTCAGCGTCTAAAATGTCAAATCTTTCGTTGTCACTCACTTGCGTGCCTATGGGTATGCGTCGGTCGTGCCTCCTTAGTCTTATCCATTTTATCTCGCTTCATTTTTACCGTTATTTTGTGAAATTGCTATATTAGCGTGGCACCTATATAACAACAAGTTTGCCAAAATTTGCAGTACCTGGGACTTTGCCACCCTTGTCTCCTTTGCCATTATCACTGCCGCTTGCCTGTGGAACTCGTCTCGTTAATGTGCCAAGCCACTCTGGTTGAGTAGTATTAACATTTCGTCGCTTTTGCCGATAGCGGCAAAGCGACTTTCCTCGTAAGAAGACTGCCTGCAACCACCCTATTCAGTACCGAGGGGTGGATGTGATATCTGAATGCCGTCAGATAACATATCCACCCCTGCGTTTTCTTAGTAGACAGCCCTTTGTTTTTACCAGTTGCGGTTGGGTGTACTCCACCAGTCGGTGCCCCTTAGAGATTTTGCGTAGTCTATGTGGGTTGCGTCCGCGCCT
>JAISRJ010000113.1 GCA_031273705.1 Clostridiales bacterium | reverse complement strand
GAAGCATTATAGCAATTTATTATTATACTCGCAACTTTTATCATTATGCCGCCGCCAAGAATGCGGATAACGTTAGCGGAACCGTGTTGTATTGCAGAGAATTAAGCTATATGTTATACTGTTCGACAATAAGCCATAACAGAAAATAGATAATGGATACCTCAAAGGGGGTGCTTAGTTGAAAAATATCACAGACAGCGAATTTGAGCGTATCAGAGTCTATGTTAAGGAAAATTTTGGTATAAGCTTAAGCAGCGAAAAAAAATCGTTGATTTATTCGAGACTTCATAATGTCATCAGAGAAAGAGACTTTGAAAGTTTTACAGAGTATTTCGACTACTTAATGAGGGATAGAACGGGAGAAGCCGTTAGTGAATTTATTGATAAAGTAACGACTAATCATACTTATTTTATGCGGGAAGCGGATCATTTCGATTATTTTCGAGAAACAGTTCTTCCATATATTGTCCAAAAGTATAAAGGCACAAAAGAGCTTAGATTATGGTGCGCGGGTTGTTCATCCGGGGAAGAGTCGTACACCCTTCAAATGATTATAAATGATTATTTCCGATTAAAGTCTGAAACGTGGAGTACCAATCAAATGGCTACCGATATTTCCTCGCAGATTCTTAGTAAGGCAAAGGAAGGCGTGTATGAGGAACAGAAACTAAATGTGCTGCCAAAACATTGGCTTAAAGAGTATTTTGTTAAAGACTCTCCGGGCAATCTGAGGGTATCTGATACTATAAAATCGCAAATTAATTATCAGAAATATAATCTGATGGACCCCAAGGTTCCGTTTTATAGATTAATGCAAATAATATTCTGTCGAAACGTAATGATATATTTTGACCCGGCTACCAGAGAAAGATTAGTAAGCAAATTCTATAACTCTACCGAACCCGGCGGTTATCTTTTTATCGGACATTCTGAGTCGCTTAATCATATTAATACTCAATATAAGTACATTAAGCCTGCGGTTTACCGCAAAGAATAAGAGGTGCAAGACATGGCTGATTTTGACAGGGAATCAATGTCGGAAATGTTCACATTTGAAATGGGGCAACTGATCGAACAGTTAGAGCAGCATATTATTCAGAGTGAATCCGGCTACACAATGGGACAGATAAACGAAATCTTTAGAATCATGCACACGATTAAGGGCTCCGCGGCTATGATGTTGTACGACAGTATATCTAACACGGCTCACGCAATGGAAGATTTGTTTTTTTATTTGCGAGAGGAAAGCCCTCAAAATGTTGATTATCCATTACTTACAGACATGATTCTTGCAGGCATGGATTTCATTAAAGAAGAACTAACCAAAGTAGAAAATAAACTTGCGGTGGACGGCGACGGAACAAGTATTATCGCGGATATTAAAGCATACTTGGAAAAATTAAGAGGAGGAACGGACACTAAAAGCGCCGAAATCACTTTATTGACGTCCGCGCCTGTAAAATCGTCCGACGTGACCGCAAAATCCGTTGAGGACACGCCAAAGCTTAATAGCTATTATATTTCCGTTAAGTTTACGCCTGACGCTGAAATGGAAAATGTGCGCGCGTATGCTCTGGTGTCTCATTTACGGGATATTTTTGAAGAAGTGACTTTTGAGCCGGACGATTTGATGGACGAAGCCGCGCTTTTCGTCATTCAGCACGAAGGACTAAAGATTAATATAAAAACAGACAGCTCTAGGGATGAATTAAGTTCCATATTTGAACATACCGCGTTTTTAAGGGAAATTAATATAGCCGATACGCCGGAACAATTAGTAAAAACGGAACTGGTTGAAGAATTTCTAGAAGAACTTGATGAAAAGCCAGATGAGAAGTTAGCTGAGCTATCGAAAACACCGACTGAAAGCGCCTATACAAAGGTATCGACTGAAAGTGCCGACTCGAAACCGCAGACCGCAATAAAGATTGATGATACCGGAACTAAAAAGACTCAAACGATTAAGACTTCGGCGCCGGCAGTAATCAGCGTCCCGGTTAGCAAGTTAGATCAATTGCTTAACCTAATGGGCGAATTGGTTATTTCAGAAGCAATGGTAACACAAAATCCTGAATTGGAAAATCTTGAATTGGACAGCTTTTTTAAGGAAACCAGACAGCTGCGAAAGATTATAAAGGATTTACAGGAAATTGTCATGTCTATGCGAATGGTGCCGCTGTCCACCACCTTTTTTAAGATGCATCGAATTGTACGAGATATGTGCCGACAATTAGGAAAAGATGTGCAATTAGAAGTTATTGGTGAGGAAACAGAAGTAGATAAAAATATTATAGAACATATTTCTGATCCATTAATGCACATTATACGAAACTCGGTTGATCACGGCATAGAAACGCCTGAAAATAGAATTAGCGCCGGTAAACCGGAAAAAGGTACGGTTACCCTTGAAGCCAAGAATTCTGGCGGCGATGTACTTATTATAATAAAAGACGACGGAGTCGGACTGGATCGCGATAGAATTCTTAAAAAGGCAAAAAGTAACGGACTGCTTAAAAAACCGGAAGGCGAGTATTCCGATAAAGAGATTCAGCAATTCATATTTTTACCGGGATTCTCTACAAACGAACAAGTTACATCTTTC
>JAISRJ010000038.1 GCA_031273705.1 Clostridiales bacterium | reverse complement strand
AACAGGCGTGCTAAGCCGCATATCCGGTTTATTCAGCCGAAGGGGTTTTAACATAGATAGCTTGAGTGTCGGCATTACCGAGGACCCGCGGTTTTCACGCATTACGGTCGTGGCTTTTTGCGACGACGCTATTATTTATCAAATTCAAAAGCAATTGGAAAAACTGATTGATGTATTGGAAATAGTGGAGCTTTTACCGGATTCTTCGGTTTACCGCGAATTGCTGCTAGTCAAAGTTTTCGCCGAGAGTGCCGTTCGTTCAGAAATCGTTAGTATTGCCGAAATTTTCCGCGCTAACGTTGTCGATGTCTCGACAACCACCCTTACAATGGAAATGACGGGCGACCAAAGTAAAATAGAAGCTTTTATTCAGTTGCTGTCGCCCTACGGCGTAAAAGAAATTGCTCGAACCGGGCTTACGGGTCTGCAACGCGGTTGCAAGACAATTAATTCTGAGAAAGCTGAGGAGGGACACAATGGCTAGACTTTATTATTCCGAGGATTGCAATTTGGGTCTGCTTACAGGTAAAACCGTAGCTATCATAGGTTATGGAAGCCAAGGTCACGCCCACGCTTTGAACTTACATGAATCGGGCGTTGACGTAATTGTCGGATTGTACGAAGGCAGTAAATCTTGGAAAACAGCGGCGGACGCGGGACTGAAAGTGGCGACGGCCGCCGAGGCTGCTAAGCAAGCTCAAGTAATTATGATTCTTATTAATGACGAAAAGCAAAAGAAGCTTTATGAAAACGATATAGAGCCTAACTTAACACCGGGCAAATATCTCGCTTTCGCACATGGGTTTAATATTCATTACGGACAAATTACCCCCAAGGACGATATCAATGTTTTTATGATTGCCCCCAAGGGACCGGGACACACCGTGCGCAGTCAATATCTGGAGGGGAAGGGTGTTCCCTGCCTTGTGGCTGTTCATCAGGATCCGACAGGGGACGCTCTGGATATTGCCCTGGCCTACGCAGCCGGAATCGGTGGAGCGCGAGCGGGTATACTGGCTACTACATTTAAAGAAGAGACAGAGACGGATCTTTTTGGGGAACAGTGTGTGCTTTGCGGCGGTGTTTCCGAATTGATGAAAGCCGGGTTTGAAACATTGGTCGAAGCCGGTTATCAGCCGGAAAGCGCGTATTTTGAATGTCTGCACGAGATGAAATTGATTGTGGATATGGTTAACCAGGGCGGCTTGAGCTATATGCGTTATTCTATCAGCGATACCGCCGAGTATGGAGATTATTCCATTGGCAAACGAATTATTACCGACCAAACCCGCGCGGACATGAAAAAGGTTCTTAACGAGATTCAAGACGGGACATTCGCCAAAAATTGGATTTTAGAAAACCAGGCAGGCAGACCAAATTTTAACGCTTGTCGCAGGATAGAGACCGACAGCCGGATTGAAACGGTCGGTAGGGAGTTAAGAAAAATGATGAGTTGGCTCAAAAAATGAGCCGGCATATTTCTATATTGGATTCGACACTGCGAGACGGAGCGCAGGCAGAGGGAATCTCTTTCACGGTGCAGGATAAATTAAAAATAGTAAAGCTTTTGGATGAATTAGGCGTCGATTATATAGAGGCGGGTAACCCCGGCTCTAATCCAAAAGACGGGGAGTTCTTTTCTAAGGTAAAGGAATTGAAGTTAAAAAATTCTAAAATAGCCGCCTTTGGAAGCACTCGCCGCAAAGACATAGCCGTCGGGAACGATCCTCAAATAAAAGCTTTACTTAAAGCCGACACACCGGTAACTGTTTTTTTTGGTAAGACATGGGACTTTCACGTGACGGAAATTATAAACGCCGATCTTAATGAGAACTTAGCGATGATTCATGATACCGCTAAATTTCTAAAAGAAAATAATAAAGAAGTTATTTTTGACGCGGAGCATTTTTTTGACGGGTATAAAGCTAATCCCGGCTATGCGCTGGCTGCCGTTAACGCGGCTGTCGAGGGAGGCGCGGATTGTATAGCGCTTTGCGATACAAACGGCGGGGCTTTTCCGGACGATGTATATAGTATAATAAAATCAGTCCGCGAGAAAATTGCCGTTCCTAACGGGTTCCCGTTAGGAATTCATTGTCATAACGACTGCGGGATGGCAATAGCAAATTCTATAATGGCGGTGTCGGCGGGCGCGGCGCAGGTTCAAGGCACATTGACGGGTTTCGGCGAGCGTTGCGGCAACGCCAATCTCTCCGCGATTATTCCAAATTTACAGCTTAAAAGGAATTACAACTGCATTCTTTCGGATAATATGCGTAATCTGACATATAGCGCCAGATATATTTCAGAGATTGC
The DNA here is from genome assembly GCA_031273705.1 of Clostridiales bacterium. Classification (GTDB taxonomy): domain Bacteria; phylum Bacillota; class Clostridia; order Lachnospirales; family WQUN01; genus JAISGK01. The sequence continues at coordinate 2,484 of JAISRJ010000038.1, read as the reverse complement.
GAATGTTCGGCTGGATTATGGCTCGCCATATGTCGGGCGGTCGGCGTTCACACATAAAGCCGGTATGCACATAGACGCCGTTGGCAAAAATCCGTTGAGTTTCGAACATGTCAATCCCGAATCAATCGGAAACGCCCGGAAAATAATAGCCAGCGAGATAGCGGGGCGCGGCGCGGTCGTGGATAAAATCCGGCGCGTTAAATCCGACATAGATAAAAACTCGCCCGAAACAGAGGCTATAATTCAAAAACTAAAGGCAATGGAACATCAGGGTTATCAATATGAGGCGGCGGACGGCGGTTTTGAATTACTGATCCGCAGAGAGTTAGGTCAGTACAGACCGTTTTTTGAGCTGGTTAATTTTCGCATAGCCGCCGAGCGGCCATACTTGCCGGGGTCGAGCGCGACCGCAATGATAAAGATTATTGTGGGAGGAAAAACGGAAATAACCGCCGCCGAGGGTGAAGGGCCGATTAACGCGCTGGACAAAGCCCTGCGAAAGGCATTGGAAGTATTTTATCCCCAAATATCTACGTTAAGACTGTCAGACTATAAAGTGCGCGTTATGGACAGCAAAGAGGCGACCGCTTCGCGAGTCAGGGTACTTATAGAGTCCTCGGACGGTGAGGATAACTGGACGACAGTCGGAGTTTCAACCGATATTATCGAAGCCAGTTGGATTGCCTTGGTAGACAGTGTAGAATATAAACTCATAAAAGATTTAGGGAAATTATTTTTCGGAGGGGGATGACAGAATTGACTCTAACACAAAAAATCTTGGCCGCGCACTCGGGTCTGAACGAGGTTAAACCGGGGCAGCTTATCGAAGCAAACATAGACTTGGCTTTGGGCAACGATGTAACCGCGCCGGTGGCAATAAAGGAATTTGACAAATTGAGTATGAAAGTCTTTGACAGAAGTAAAATCGCGCTGGTTCCCGATCACTTCACACCTAATAAAGATATAAAATCCGCCGAAAATTGTGCCGGAATGCGTCGGTTCGCTTCGGAACATAACATAGAACATTATTTTGAAATCGGAGAAATGGGTATAGAGCATTGCTTACTACCCGAACGCGGCTTGACGGCGCCGGGTGAATTAATAATCGGGGCCGACAGTCATACATGTACTTATGGGGCGGTCGGGGCGGTTGCCACAGGGGTGGGCAGCACCGATCTTGCCTGCGTTATGGCGACGGGCAAGCTATGGTTTAAAGTTCCGGCGGCTGTAAAATTTACTCTAAAGGGTAAACCCGCGCCCTACGTCGGCGGTAAGGATATTATTCTGCATATAATAGGTAAAATCGGCGTTGACGGGGCGCTGTATCAGTCAATGGAGTTTGCGGGTGACGGAATAAAGTATTTATCCATAGACGATCGATTTACCATTTCAAATATGGCTATAGAAGCGGGCGGGAAGAACGGCATTTTCCCGGTGGACGATGTGACTATGGATTATCTTAAACGCCGAGTCGAACGGGAGTATAAAATCTATGAACCTGATTCGGACGCGCAATATTCGGCGGAATATGAAATTGATTTATCCGCGCTGCTTCCTACCGTCGCTTTTCCGCATTTGCCCTCCAATACAAAGACTGTGGATGAAGCGGGAGAAATTAGAATCGACCAGGTGGTAATCGGTTCATGCACGAACGGGCGGATTTCTGATTTGAGAATCGCCGCTGAGATTTTAAAAGATAAACATATCGCAAAAGGCATTAGGCTGATAATTTTACCGGGGACACAAGAAATTTATTTAGACGCGTTAAGGGAAGGGCTTGTCGAGATTTTTGTAAAAGCCGGAGCGGCTTTTAGCACTCCTACTTGCGGACCGTGCCTGGGCGGGCATATGGGCATTTTAGCAAAGGGAGAAAGAGCGCTGTCCACCACTAACAGAAATTTTGTTGGGAGAATGGGGCATCCGGAATCGGAAGTTTATTTGTGCGGACCGGCCGTAGCGGCGGCGTCCGCGCTGACGGGCCGCATTACAAACCCCGCGGGATTGGAGAGTTGTATATGAACGCCAAGGGCACGGTTTTTAAATATGGAGATAATGTGGATACCGACGTTATCATACCCGCCCGCTATCTAAATTCCTCCGACCCCAAGGAATTGGCGGCGCACTGTATGGAGGACATAGACCGGGATTTTATACAAAAAGTTAAGCCCGGCGATATTATAGTAGGCGAGAAAAATTTCGGCTGCGGTTCCTCTCGTGAACACGCGCCGCTGGCGATTGCGGCGAGTGGAATTTCGTGTGTAATCGCAAAATCATTTGCCAGAATATTCTATCGAAACTCGATAAATATTGGGCTGCCGATTTTGGAATGCGAGGAAGCCGCTAGTAAAATTCAAACGGGCGATAAAATAGAAGTTGATTTTACGTCCGGAGTTATCACGAACATATCCAAGAATGAAATATATCAGTCGGAACCATATCCGGAGTTTATGTGGAAAATTATGGAGGCGGGCGGATTGATTAATA
>JAISRJ010000027.1 GCA_031273705.1 Clostridiales bacterium | reverse complement strand
TTGTTGTATCAAATATGCAAGGTGAGATTTGGTTTACTGATATCCTCTTACAGGGCGGTTCGATGGCAACTGGATGGGTTGGCAACGTAACAGAAATGAAGTGGGCGTTAGATGGCTAATTTTTCTCGTTTTTCCAGGGAAGTAAAACTATCAAATAATAAACGAGTTGAAAGCGTAACGATTGCGCTAAAGATTGAAAATACAACAGGTTCTATATGGTATACCGATATTCAGTTTCAAGAGGGAGAAACAGTAACCGGATATGAGCGCAACACACGATACATGGACAAATTAGTTGGAGACTTGCATTGGCATAACGGGATAATACGCAGCGAAGAAACGGTAATTATTTTTAACGTTGGTGGAACCTCAACTGCTCTGGATGTTTATATATATCCCAAACAAAATATGAGGGCGACTTCAATTAATATTGCCCAAGGGTACGGTTCACACAACGCAATAATAATCCCTGCTGTATGGGCGGGTGATGAGGTTGCGTTATTGGCTTCAACAAAGACATGTACTATCAATAATCTAAAAGCCGAAAAACAAGGATTTTATAAATACACCGCCGCCGCTGATTCAAAACATCCTATAACATTGCAAAATAAAACCGGAGCGACAGTATATTTTGAATATCGCGAAAAAGCGGGTGCCTAATAAATGGAGAATATAAATGCATTAGAACAAATTATGTTGTTTTTGAGCCAACAAGGCCCCGCTATGGTTATAACTGGCGTTGTAATCTATTGCGTTATAAGAGTTGCGGACATTGGCTTAATCTATTTAAAAGATAAAGCCAAAATAAGTCCACCAGAAAAGCGTTCAGATGTCAGTTTAAAAGTACAATTAATTATTGATAGACTAATAATTGATACAAATGCCAATAGAATTTTAATATTTGAGTTTCACAATGGCGCGTCAAATTTACATTCATTGCCGTTTATATATATGACATGCAATTACGAAACAAGCAAAAGGGATATTGTAAGTATGGGGCAATCATTAAAAGCTATTCCAATAACATTATATACCCATTTGTTTGACAATTTGCAAAAAAATCCTTATGTAATTTTAGATATTGAAAATCCAAACTATGAAATAACAAAATCGGGTTATGATTTATTAACATTTCAAGACGAAAAGAAAGCAATTTTCATACTGTTACGTGATGTCAAATATAAAACTCTTGGATTTATTGCAATTTATAAAAATGATAATTTTTCTGATAAAGATATTGAAGTAGCAAAAGACATCTCAGGAAGGTTAGGAAGTTTACTATCCTCCTAATATGAGTGAAAATTTTCAAGTGAAAATTTCAAGTGAAAATTTTGAGTTGCTATCAAATACCGTCAACTTTGCGGAAGTGATATAGTGGATTATTTGAAGGGTAAAAAAAATTATGTCTGGGCTTATATGGGTAATGCTCGCATGTGGCAAGCCTTGAATAATTACGGAGATAGGTTACTGTATGTTGGCGTATTTTCGTTTGAAATAGCAATTGATGGCACTATAAGTGAAACTGGAATAGATGTATCTATGATCACACAGTATAGGAATAAATGGCCACATATCAAGTGGAACCTTACTTGTATGAATCACGGCTATTCAGAACGATTTACAGCATTACGAAATAATACCAATGGAGCAAGAGATACATTTTTATCTGAACTAGTACGCATCATGAACAAATACCCTTGGTGTAACGGCGTTGATATTGACTTAGAAAAAGGCGGTGGCTATGAAAATCGTGCCTCCGCTAATACTTTATTTCAGCTAATTTACCAGACTGTCAAAAATTATAATCCCGCTAAAGAAGTAAATATATGCCTCCCCGGCATGACCGGCGTACAAGGTTCTGTCGGCGGTGAGAACTGGTGTGTATATGCCGAACTTAATCCATACTGCGATACAGCTACTATTATGTCATATGGCATGGCATGGGCTGGAAGCGCGCCTGGTCCGGTGTCTCCTCGTTTTTGGCTTGACGGCGTGTATAACTATGCTGTAACGGTGATGAATCCAAGCAAGCTCTTTATGGGACTCCCGGGGTATGGATGGAACTGGCGCATTGATCACAATCCGGGCGAATTTGGTAACGCTTATCGAGGTGAATCTCATACCTACTACGCTATAAAAAACTGGATGATTGGCGTATACAATTATACCGACGACTACGGCATAGTCCCTCCGCAGCCCTATATTCCATGGATAGGATATTACGACTGGTATGAGAATTGGCCATGGGCTTTGCCACATGTTTACGATTATGCTACGGGGTGGGATTACACAGCGATGAGAGGTCCGATAGCGCAAGAAGATTACAATCGGCATAATTTTTTGACATGCTATAAGAAAGTTCAAAACGCTACTTTTGGTGATGTGTATGTTGATAAATTAGCTTTTCTATACGAGGCAAGTAGCGGAACAGTAAATAATTCAGGTAATGACGTTATACTGGGGCTAAATGGAAGTGTTACATATAGTTTTACCACTACGACAGGACAGGAGAATGCCGACCTCGCTCTGTCCTTTTTATTTTCATTCTGGGATAAAAACAGAGTTCGTATAACGCTTGACGCTAGTGTATATCAGATAAACGAAACAAGATTATATTGGCCTTATTGGCGATACACGTTTTGGATTAAATGCTTCGGGAACATAGCTCCCGGGCAGCATATTTTGACGGTAGCTTATGACGGAGTTGAAGGAATTGTTTTTCGCGAGTTCAAAGTATGTTCTGCGTTTTCTGGCGCTCCGACAGCCGGTGAAGCTTCTTTTTCTCTTGCGCCTCGCAGTTTTAAGGATGTAAACGGAAATATGGTCGACCCGAATAAAGGCTTCATTCTGACAAATGAAGTTTTACGCCGCGACCCTGACTCTGCGCTGATATGGTATGAGGACTTTCAGGATTCCGTCACATTGCAAGATATTTATTGGACGACGTTATCTGGTTCATGGAGCGTCTGGCATAGTGACGAATTTGGAAATCGTTCATATTCCATGCTTGAAGGAAACGGACAGCTTGCTTGGAAATATGCGGGATTTGGAAATCAACACATCCGTTGTCGTGTAGCTATGAAGCAAAGTTCAAGCGGTCGGGCTGGCGTATTTGTGGGGAGCTTATTTCTCTGCGTTAATTTTGATA
>JAISRJ010000341.1 GCA_031273705.1 Clostridiales bacterium | reverse complement strand
AGCGCTCAAAGTAATAATCGCTTTCCTCTTCTATACGTTTTATCAAATTCTGCCGCGATGAAAATATATTCATTCGACGCCTTGATTTTAGCACTGCAAAGACTTCCTTTCAGGAAAATATTACAATATTATTCAGTGTATTATACAAATATTAAGGCGAGTATGTCAAGTGCCGGGATTAATTAAACAATACGGCGGCGCTAGTCGGTTAGGCTTTTCGCTTGAGCCGATGTGATAAGTGTATCCATTATATCATCCAGGTCGCCGTCCAGCACGGTGTCCAGATTATGCGTTGTAAGATTAACACGGTGATCCGTCATACGACTTTGAGGAAAATTGTAAGTGCGAACGCGTTCGCTGCGGTCGCCCGTACCCACTTGGCTTTTGCGCTCCGCGGAAGTCAGCTTGCGTTGGTTCTCCTGCTCTAAGTCATAGAGCTTCGCCCTCAGAATTTTAAGGGCTTTATCTTTATTCTTTAATTGGGATTTTTCATCCTGACATGAAATAACTATGCCCGTTGGGATATGCGTTACGCGCACGGCGCTGTCGGTAGTGTTTACACTTTGCCCGCCATTGCCGGAAGAGCGGAACACATCTACGCGAATATCGTTGGCGTTAAGCTCTACGTCCACTTCCTCCGCTTCCGGCAGTACCGCCACGGTTACGGTCGAGGTATGTATTCTTCCACCCGACTCGGTAACGGGAATGCGCTGCACTCGATGAACACCGCTCTCGTATTTTAAACGGGAAAACGCGCCCTTGCCCGTTATCATAAACACTATTTCTTTAAACCCGCCCAAATCATTCTCGTTCGCGCTTAACAATTCTGTTTTCCAACGATGCCGCTCCGCGTATCTATAGTACATCCTAAACAAATCACCTGCGAATAACGCCGCTTCGTCTCCGCCCGCCCCGCCGCGAATTTCTACGATAACGTTCTTTTCATCATTCGGATCCTTTGGTAACAGCAAGGATTTTAATTCCAACGACGTGGTATCCAGAGTCTCCTGCGACTTGTGAATTTCATCTTTTAGCAGCAGTTTCAGCTCGTCGTCTCCGGTTTCGTCCAACATGGCCTTCGCTTCCGACAAATCTCTTTCCGCTTTCTTGTATTCTTTAAACTTTTCGACTATCGGCGACAAGTCGCTGTGTTCCTTCATATATTCACGCCATACGGATTGATCGCCGATTACTTCGGGGTCGTTAATCTTCTCCGAAAGCGCGTAATACTTTTCCTGCAACTCGATTAACTTTTCAAACATCCACTGCCTCCGTTATTTTGGTTCTATATTAATTGGCTCCGCTTAATTGAATCGGCTCTGTTTAACTGAAACACTTCCTGCCCAGAAGTCTGTTCGCGTTCGTAAAATCTTTATTCTCTACCAGCTTTCTAATACGAGAAGAACTGACAGGCTCACCATCAATAATTATTGTTTCCTGTACATCCAGCAGCGCTCCTTTTTCCCTGGCATATTGGCGCAGCGATTCCACATCGCCCTTTCTTTGCGATCCAAAGCGAAAATTCTTCCCTACCACCAAGGCTCGGCATTTCATAACGTTGAATATATTATCACAAAATTCCTCCGCGCTCATTCCGAATAACTTATCAAACGGATGTTGTATCAGTATATCCAATCCTTCTTTTTCCAATATATAAAATTTTTGTTCATCGGTAAGAATCGGTGGGTTTTGATGTAGAATTGAATTCTGCCGGCGCTCGAAAGTAAAGACAACAGATGGTATTTCCAGTTCGCGTCCATAATTAATAATCTTGTGAATCAGCGACATATGTCCTACATGCAGCCCGTCAAATTTTCCGATTGTGAGTGAGCAGCCTTCCATCATTTTTAAAAAATGATTTATAACTATCATTGTATCCCCTTCAGACAGACTCCACCTCGGTTTCACAAAATAAGCGAAAAAAAGGAGGCGAGGTAAAACCGCTATAATAACATTACTTTGGCTTTGTAACGCCTATCGTCACGATAATATATTCCCGCCGCCGTCTCTCCAAGCATCAAGAATATTAGTCCCTTTTCGTCCGCCGAGCATTCCTCCACCGGAACAGGCACTCCATTCTTGACAAAATCCTTTGAATAATCCGCGTATACTTTCTTGAATGGAAGCACGGTTTCTATTGGATGAATCAATGATCCCACTGTATTGTTTGCCGCGCTTTCGCGCAGTTTGTCCAGTTTAACGCCGTTATCCACCGAAAACCCGGCGGAGCGCAAACGAATCAAATAACCCATGCACCCACCGCAGCCCAGTTGTTTTCCAATATCGGCGCAGAGTGTGCGGATGTATGTTCCTTTAGAACAGACGACATCTATCGTCGCCATATGTTTCTCCAGGTCATAGGAGATAATTTGGATACTAGAAATTACTGCCGTTCTGGGCACGCGCTCTACAATTTTACCTTGTCTGGCAAGCTTATATAACGCGACGCCATTCTTTTTAACAGCCGAATACATCGGCGGGGTTTGCGCTATATTCCCCACAAACGAATTGAGTGTCTTTTCCAACTTGCTGACAGAGCATTCTACCGGATGGGTTTCCACAATCTTACCGGTAATATCCTCTGTATCGGTCGTCGTCCCCAGAATCAACTGCGCGCGGTATTCCTTTTCGTCGCTTAAATAATCAATAATTTTTGTCGCTTTGCCGATGCATACGGGCAGCACTCCCTCCGCGTTGGGATCTAGCGTGCCCGCGTGACCGGCTTTTTTTACATGCAGCAAGTTCCTAACTATAGTCGTAACATCTCGCGACGTGTAACCGGATTCTTTATAAATATTTATTACGCCGGATGTCACGGCCTGTTATCCAACTCTTTTATTACCTCTTGTATAATTAGTTCCGCCGCGCGTTTCACATCTGTGGACATTGAACAGCCCGCGGCGTGAATATGTCCCCCGCCGCCGAACGCGGCCGCTATTCGGCTTGCGTCTATATGCTGTGTGCGCATACTGACTTTAACTTGAGATGGTATTTTCTCATAAGCGAATATTGCAGCCTCTACTCCACGGATATTAAGCATATATTCCGCGATACCGTCGGTATCCGAAGCGTCGCCGCCCACTTCGGACATCTCTTGCGCGGATATTGCGGCCGCCGCGATTCGTCCGTCCATTCTCATATCCAGATTGTTTAGCGCCGTCCGAAAAATCAACATCTCGGTATTTGTGTGTCTGCGCATTAATTCATTATAAAGTTCCGTAAATGGAATGCCTTGCCTGAATAATTCCGCGGTTATCATAATAGTTTCCACGCCGGTTGACGGATGACGGAACCCGCCTGTATCCGTAAGCATACCCGCGTAAATAGCGGAGGCGATGTCTTTATCCAATGACACAATCGGCGTTATCAATCGATAGATCAATTCACAAGTAGATGATGCCTTTGAATCCAAATATAAAATCTGTGTATATTCTTTGTGGCTGACATGATGATCAATTGTAATAGTGATATCCGCCTGTTTTAAAGCTTCCCGCCCGGTGCCTAAACGTTCAAGATTTCCGCAGTCCAGCGCGATAAAGACATTTACCTTTGGTTCTTGGTTGCCGCGCCAAATCAAATCCTGACCGGGTATGATTTTATTCTTGTCATGAAACGGCTCTAACAAAACATAAACTGTTTTTTGCAATTTGCGCAAGGCAAGGGCAAGAGCAAGACAAGAACCGATTGCGTCGCTGTCCGGGTTAGTGTGGCTGGCAATCGCGAAGCTGTCGTTTTGAATAATTATTTTTTGAATATCCTTTTCTAAATGACTCATGATTCCTGGTTATCCTTTTTCACGATTTCATCTATCAGTTTATCCATTTTAAATCCATACTCCATAGAATCGTCAAAAACAAATTTAATCTCTGGTGTGACACGTGGATTAAGGCGCTCCGCTATCTGCTTGCGAATGAATCCGGCCGCGTCCTCCAGCATCTCCAAACTGGCTTTTTGCTCTTCGGCATTGCCCAAAATGCTCACAAAAACTTTACAATGCCTTAAATCAGGACTGACTTGCGCTCGCATAACGCTGATTATCGCGCCGGCTCGCGGATCTTTCAAATCAGATCGAATAATATTAGCTATCTCCCGCGCGAATTCGTCATTTACGCGGGTTTGCCTGTTTTTATTCACCGCTCGATTTCCTCCATTACATAAGCCTCGGCGACGTCAGATTCTTTAATGTCATTAAATTTTGAAAATAACAGACCGCATTCATAGCCCGCGGCCACTTCGCGCACATCGTCTTTAAATCTGCGCAGCGCCTCAAAAGTTCCATCATAAACAACTTTACCGTCGCGCACTATACGCACCTGGGCGGTACGCGTAATCTTGCCGTCCGTCACATATGAGCCGCCTATAGTACCCACACTGGATGCTTTAAACAACTGTCTGATCTCCGCGTGACCAATAACCTTTTCCTTAAACACAGGATCCAACATGCCCTTAATAGCCGCTTGAATATCCTCAATAGCGTTGTAAATTATGCGATACAGACGCACGTCGACTTTCTCTGTCTCGGCACTGGTTTTTGCGGTAGGATCAGGTCTGACATTAAATCCGATTATAATCGCGTTGGAAGCGGATGCCAGCATTACATCTGATTCGGAAATTGCGCCGACCCCCGCGTGGATAACCTGTATCCTGACTTCTTCGTTAGATAACTTTTCCAGACTGGTGCGTACCGCCTCGACGGAACCTTGCGCATCCGCTTTTAATACTATATTAAGCTCCTTTACATTGCCGGATTTAATTTGGTTGAATAAATCGTCCAGCGAAACTTTTTGAGGAGTAGCTTTTAGCATATTAACCCGGCTTTTTACAATAACCGAATCAGCCAGCATACGGGCTTGCTTTTCGTTTTGCGCCACATAGAAGGGATCGCCGCTTATGGGCACATCCGCCAGACCCAAAATTTCAACGGGTGTGGACGGTTTAGCCTTTTTCACCTTATTACCTTTGTCGTCTATCATTGCGCGTATTCGCCCAAAAATTGCGCCCACCACAACAATATCTCCAACTTTAAGCGTTCCGTCCTGTACCAACACAGTCGCGACGGGTCCTCTGCCCTTATCCAGCTGCGCCTCTATAATGATACCTCTGGCGGGTTTATCCGGGTTGGCGCGAAGTTCCTTCATCTCGGCGACAATTGTTATCATTTCCAGCAGTTGTTCTATACCCGTTTTTTGAATAGCGGATACCTGTACGGATATAACTTCGCCGCCCCATTCCTCTACCAATATACCGTGATCCGCAAGCTCTTGCTTTACACGATCGGGGTTTGCCCCAGGCTTGTCGATTTTATTAATGGCTACGATAATATCAACTTTCGCGGCTTTGGCGTGATTTATGGCTTCGACAGTCTGCGGCATAACACCGTCGTCCGCCGCGACCACCAACACCGCAATATCCGTAACCTGCGCCCCACGCATACGCATGGCGGTAAAAGCCTCATGTCCGGGTGTATCCAAAAATGTAATCGGCCTGCCCTTTATGCTGACGGTGTATGCCCCTATATGCTGGGTAATTCCGCCCGCTTCCGTCGCGGTAACACTGGTATTGCGTATCGCGTCCAGCAGCGAGGTCTTACCGTGATCCACATGACCCATTACCACAACGACAGGAGGACGCTCAACTTTTACTTCCTCTTTGTCGTCCGCCTTACCAAACGCCTCTGCGAATTTATCTACTTCTATTTCTTCCTCTACAACGACATTATAGCCTTCCCCGACCTTTTGCGCGGTTTCAAAGTCTATTTCTTGGTTGACGGTCGCCATAACGCCCAGTTTCATCAATGCTTTAACCACATCCGCGCCGGAGCGACGCAATTGTTCGGCCAACTCTTTAACAGTTAATATAAGCGGAATTTTTATCAGGCTGATATTCGGTTCCGGCTTCCTTATGATTTCCTTGGGAGTGTCCTTTTTCTTCGCGGATCTCACCCGAGGCTTTCCTAAATAGCGATTGCTTTCTTTACCGACGGTTTCTTTTTTCTTTGCCTTCTCTTGGCGCATGTGCTCGCTCTTTTGGAAAATCTGCTTGCGCTCGTCTTTTGAAGGCTGCTCTTTTTTGTCGTCCTTCTTTACAACGCCCGCGGGTTTCGCGTCGCGCCGCGGATAAGGTGAACGGCCCTCATCCTTCTTAATAAATCTTCCCGCCGCGTCCTTGCGCTGATACGCGCCACCTGATCCGCTCTGTCCAGAGTTGCGTTGATATGTTCCGGTAGTGCCATCCCTGCGCTGATACGCGCCGCCTTGCCCCGTCGCTCCGCTTTGGCCGTCTCTGCGCTGATAAGCGCCGCCTTGTCCCGACTGACCATCCCTTCGTGGATATGAGCCGGTTTGACCTGTCTGCCCATCCCTGCGCTGATAATTACCGCCTGACCCGCTTTGTCCGTCCCTTCGTGGATATGAGCCGGTTTGGCCCGTCTGCCCATCCCTTCGCTGATAAGTGCCGCCTTGTCCTGTCGCCCCGCTTTGTCCGTCTCTGCGCTGATACGTGCCGCTTTGCCCGTCTCTGCGCTGATAAGCGCTCTGCCCGTCCTTACGCTGATAACCGCCCGTTTGGCCGGTTTGGCTTTGCCCTGTTTGACCCTCGGTCTGTTGAGGGGTATCCGGTTGCCCTTCGCGCCGAATGTTTTGCCGTTCGCCGGAGATAGTAGGCTGATTTTCGCGGCGATAACCTTGCGGTCGATCACTTTGAGGCCGGTCGCCTTGGGTATTTTGCGGACGATTCTCATCACGCTTCTCAAAATCCCTGCGCTGAAGCCCACGCTGTCCATCCTTGCGCTGATAATTACCACGCTGATCGTTGCGCTGGCGATACTGCGAGTTACCATCCGCGCGCTGTTGCTGGCTCCGTCCGGTGGCGCCTTCGGTTTTAAGCTGCTGCGCCCCATCCGCGTGCTGTTCCTGACCGCCTTCTGTTCTGGGAGCAGTCGCTGTTCGGGTCTGCTGGCCGCCGCCGTCGCGAGCGCCGGACTGTCCGTCTCGCCGCGGCTGGAATTGACGTGGCCTGTCGCCGTCACGCCGCTCACCGTCTTTTCGCTGTGAGTTTCTATTCTGCTGTCCATCTCGACGATGCTGATTCTGTTGGTACGGACGATTGTCCGGACGACTGTCCGGACGACTGTCCGGTCGATTCTGTTGAACCGGCAGGGTTTCTCCTTCTCGAGGAGTTAAAACCGTATTTTGGAGACGTTCATCCCGATGCTCACCCGTCTCGACGTCCGCTTTTTTTGCGGTCTCTTTTCTGGGCTGATCCACAGCCTGATTTTTACCCGGTTCGGCTCTTCTTACGTCGTTTCCGGTTTTAAAATAATCTAATAACTTTTGCGAATCCGAATCTTCTATATTACTCATATGATTTTTAACATCCACCCCGAAGTCTTTTAATTTGGCTATTATATTCTTACTGGTTTGATCGAGCTGCTTTGCTAATTCATGCACTCTCACTTTTGCCATTGACTCGCCTCCAAAATATTTGAACTTGCAAGTTGTTTCTCGATATTCGCTTTAAAACCTACGTCCGTAACGGCGAATACCGCCCTGTTTACCGTACCCGTCGCCTCGCTTAGCTCGTCTATTGCCGAGAATATGTAAACCGGGGTTTTTTCATAATAAAAC
>JAISRJ010000308.1 GCA_031273705.1 Clostridiales bacterium | reverse complement strand
GGGGTCTTTCGGGGCAAAGACTTCCCCGTTGACCATAACGTTAATTGGGCTGGCTTCTATGGTGATAACGCCCGATGCCGCAAGAGCGGACATAGAGACAAGAATAATTGCGGCTGATGCCAACGCGGCAAAGCTAGAAATACTCTTTTTCATAATTGCCTCCTTGTCATTTCGTCATTTTTTGGCGCAACCTACTTCTGCGAATCTAAGTACTCTTGTAGTCATGGATCGCATTCGATGCCTTTTCTATATCGGCTTTAATTTTTATCTTGCGCAAGTTTAATGTGTACGTATCACGCTCCCCAATCAAGGATGGTATGTCACGGACAAAATTTAATATTTCAGCTTTGGCTTGAATCAATGCCGCCTTACACTTATTTATCATACGAGACTGCCCTCCAATATATAACAGTAATATTGACTACGAGGTATTTTCCATTTATGACGCTATTTCAACTACGTCGGTAAAACTTAGGGGTTATGAAATATTAAACGGAGGATATAGCTACTACGACGGGGGCGTAAAAGTGGCACCACAGGGTTTGTGGGATTTTAGCTTCGCAAGTGTAAAAGGTTTAACTGCGACGTTTGCTTAACGCGTACCGCTAAAGCGCGGCGTAGAGCCCGGCTTTAGTTGCGGGTAGTGTTACTTACGGAGGGAATTATAGTTTCCAGCAACCAGTCGTGTTCGATAAGAAACCTACTTTGATAATATAAGACGTGTGGGTCATCTGCTGTTACAGTAAAAGGTTTATTCGCTTCGCCAAAAGTTATAGCGCCGTTGTTTTGGTTAAACTCTATGGAAATATCATCATAAAGTCGGCTGATGCTAAGCAGTGTGTAATATTCCTTGCCTTTGTAAAGTATGCCGTCTTCAATTAAGCTATCTCTAGTGAAAAATGTTACATCTTTTAATATGGCCGAGACATCATTTACCAACGGTCGCTCATTATTCTCGTTCTCTTGCATCTCACTACCTCCATAATTTTGCTCGGGCGCGTTACCTGTTGGGGCCGCGCCCGGCGGCGTTGCTGCTGGCGTCGCGCCCTTTTGCGGCGCGTTCGCTGTCTTTGGCTGGGATACGGTAGCTAGGTTCTTTGTGCTGTCGTATCCCACCTCCAGCCCGTAAGCTTCCGACAAAGCCCGGAGAGGCGCGTACGTCGTGCCGTTGTAGACAAACACGAGCGCGGGATTGCCATTGGGGTCTTTGGGCTCGAAAACTGCGCCGTTGACCAGGACGTTGATTGGGCTGGCTTCGATGGTGATGGCTCCTGACGCCGCCAGCGCGGACATTGACGCGAGCAGGACTATGGTCGCCGCCAACGCGCCCGACGCGAAGTTCATGATCTTTTTCACTTGAATTCCTCCCTGTGAGATTTTTCGACATCAATTATAACGCGATGCCGCTTTTGTGTCAAGCCGCGATATCCGCTCGCCGATTTCGGCGCTAGCACGCGGGCTTGCAAGTTCATCTATCTATTATATTATACACCATTTAAGCGCAAATGTCAATAGGAATTTGAGAAATTTCGAAAATATTTTCGGCCATTGCCATTATGAATAAGCGTGCTAAGGAGGCGCAATATGGCCACTATCGTCATCACTAATATTCAGGCCTATTCTATTAATGTCTACATCACAGACCTGGACACATCTTATGATGGAGACCGGCGGGTTTGCAAGATTCGCATAACTTACTTGGATGGAAGTCCCGCTACTATGGCCACGCTTGGCCTTGACAACAAAGTGTATGAAAGCGACGTTATCCAGATAAAAATTCCAACAGCTGGGACTACATACAAGCTGACTGTTGATATCACATTCACTGGCGGATCGGTGCCGCTCGGCCCTGAAGAGTTCACAGTCCCTTCTGCCAGGCCAAACGATTGGGATTGGCAAGATCCCATAGTGGCGGGGAAAGACGTTTATCTTCGATCCGGCACATGGAACAGCTTTTGTTCCAGGATAAACGAGTTCAGGAGATATTGCGGCCTGTCTGACTACTCATTTTCCTCTGTCGGCTCTGGGACGGTCATCTCGGCGGATATAGTCAACCAGGCCGTCGAAGCGATCAAGGATATATCAGGATACGGGACGTACGCCTATTATGTGGAAACGGGCACGCCAATGTACGCCGATTTTTTCAACACTCTGAGGGGTGCACCAACGAAAGTCCGGTTTTTAATATTTACAAACATATCCATATATTAATTTATATTGTAAACCTATAAAAAATGCGATCTTATCGATGAACAGTATGTATATGTAGAGTTTGATATGTAATTATCAAACTCTTCTGTCAAAATAAATTAGCGTACAAAAAAATCACGACTTAAGAGCGTAAGATTTATTTACCTTTGTAATATTTATCCCACCCTTTGATTAAACATGCAAGTTCAGTTTTATTAATGGATAAACCACAAAAATCAAAATTTATAAGCTCGTATTCAGTTTCAAGTACATCAATAGTAGTTTTTTTAACATAATCATCCCATTGATTGGCTTCATATCTGGATTTCAGTGAAACTACTCGCTGAGCATTAGCTAATTTCCAATGCATGCCGCTTAATTTCAATCTAGATTGTAAAACGAGCTTATTCCCGCTTTCCACGCCTCCACTACCAATAACATAACCTTTTCTTTTTAAGTATCTATAATTAACATGTTCAATATTTCTTCTGAGATATCGCAACAATTTACTTACCTGTACCTTCTTCTTTTTCTTAGCAGCGAGCGAAGGCTCAATGTTGGAATCGGCATTGATTTTAGGGCCATTTTCACCTTTTTGATTTTCAAAACTTCCAGCTAAAACAGATTCGGTTGTGGAATCTTCTTGATTCACTTTTTTAAAATCAATATTTTCGACATCAATATCGATAAACGTTATTTCTTTGCAGTTATATATTTCGTAATCAGACTCAGTTAAATCTAATTCGGCTTCATTTAAACCTAAAGCCTTTGCGCGATTTAACTCTAGTTTTACCAAAGTTTTAATTACTCGGTTGCATCTTCCATTCCATATTTCATTAACTATTATTGAAGACCAATCATCTTGCTGCTTTTTTGTTTTGAATAAGATTGACAAAATTCAATAACAGTTTCTTTTAAATGCGTATAATCTAGAACTTGCTGAGCTTCTGGAAAATACAATTTTTTAAGGCTATTTATCCATGGAGCCCCATCACCACCTATTTCAATATCATATTTATCTAAATCATCAACAATTTGAGTCAGGGAGAATCACTGAGTTACAATAAATGTAAAATTAGTAGATATAGATTAAATTCTTTGATTAAGAGGGTGCTATAATGAGAATTACATGTGTCAATAAAAGCAATAATAGTAGATAAATTTTTTTTGATAGAGTTGACAATTGAAT
>JAISRJ010000303.1 GCA_031273705.1 Clostridiales bacterium | reverse complement strand
AGAGGAAGTCGGTTCGTCGAATACAATTACTTTAGAATGAAAAGAAACGGCCTTCGCGATTTCCGCCATTTGCCTCTCAGCGACAGGCATGGTACTCATAATCCTCTTGGGTTCGATAGATATACCTAATTCGTTAAACACAGCGCGGGTATCCGCGAGCATTTTCTTTTCATCGACGACAATGCCGTATTTTAAGGGATAGCGACCCAGCCACAGATTATCCATCACACTGCGTTTTAAAGCCTGATTTAATTCTTGATGAACCATCGCGACGCCGCTGTCCAACGCTTCCTTCGCGCTTTTAAAATCAATTTCTTTGTTCTCAAAGTATATATGACCACTGTCCTTGGCGTACATACCAAACAGACACTTCATTAACGTGGACTTTCCCGCGCCATTCTCACCCATCAAAGCGTGGACAGTGCCACGCCTGATGGAGAGCGATACATGATCCAACGCTTTTACTCCTGGGAATTCTTTACTTATGTCTTCCATTTTTAATATTACACTGTTATCGGAATTATCCATATAATATCCCCGTCAGGAAAAATATCAATTAAATATTCCGTAAGGTATATATAGTTTATTAGCGGCGTCGGCAGCTTTGTTGTAGCTGTCCGTTCCGTCCATAAGTCCTTTGCCGGACGCGGTGTTAGCCGCCAACAGGGCTATACAGTTAGCCATACCTTCGGCGTCCTGCTTAATTGTACCCGTCATTTTCCCATCGCTGATCAATTGCTGCGCGGCGTCTGTGGCGTCAACACCGAATACAGGTATAGTCTTGCCTTCGCTGCCCGTGCCAAGATTATAGCCTTTGTCGTTAAGCGCCGAGATAACGCCTTCGGCCATTCCGTCGTTATTACAGATTACCAGCTCTATCATGTTGCCGTTGCCTTCATTGTACTGCGCCAGGTTAGTAACCATATAGTTATTGGACGCGGTTGCGCTCCATGTACCATCTAAATCTACTTGATATTTATCGCCGTTGGCGCTGTCGAAATAAGCAAGCGCGGGTTTTCCGGCCGCGGTTATAACGGCGTCCGCGTCCTCGACGGCGTATTGTGTACGATAGATTGCCTCCACGTTGCCTTCTTGACCTTTAAACATAGCGTAACTGATTGTTCCGTCGCCATTAAGATCAATGGCGTCGAAATTCTCGACCACATAATCGCCAATCATCTTACCTTGCATGTGTCCGGCTTCGGGAGCGTCCGTTCCAACAAAAGCCAGTTCTTCGTAACTTGCGAGTACAGCGGTATCCTCGCCGTCACCGCCTAACGCTCGGTTGAAAAAGATTACGGGAATATTCGCGGCTTTGGCCTTATCTACGATTGCCTGGGAGGCGTCTACAGAACCCGCGGTTACGATGTTTACTATCAACAGGCTTACACCTTGACTAATAGCTGTGTCAATTTGCTCGTTTTGCGTTGTTTGATTGGAGTTAGAATCAAAGTTCTGAAACTTTATTCCATTTGCGGTTAAGGCAGCGTCAAGAGCAGTGCGGACGCTGGAAATATACACATCGCTAAATGTGTAATAGAATATCGCCACATTGGAATCAGCCGCGGACGGTCCCGGTTCGTCCGTCTCTGATTCGGTTGTCGGTTGTTCCCCGGCAGGTTGTTCCGCAGCCGTCGATTCCTCAGCAGCCGTCGAGCCGGAATCCGATCCGCTTCCGGAGCAAGCGGACATAGCCGTCACTATAGTAACGGAAAGTAAAATCGCCAGTATATGTTTCATATACACTCCCCCTATTTGGTTTAATAAACTAATATTATACTCTTTCAACATAAAAATCAATGCAAAATTTTATTCAAAACTTATTATATTCTACTCAGCACTATATCATATCCTATTTTTACCGCTCCGAATGGATTTTTGCAAGCTCGGCAATCTCTGAAAATCTATTTATTATTTCAATATAGTTTTTTCTCTTATGGGGAAAAATGCATTGGCTGCAATCCTTTATCCCCTTTTTTGTATAAACAAAATTTCCACGACAATTTTTTCCCAAAGCGTACAACGGACAGAAACAAAACAGACAGTTAAACTCTTCTTCGGACGCGTCTGCGTGGCATGGGAAATATTCACATTCTGTATGGCTGAAGTAGTCGGACTTTTTTTCAACGTTTGGCATAAAGCTTCCCCCTTGTCTGGCGCTAAAACCTCACCGTATATCCCCGCGCTAAATCTGCTTTACGGCGCATGTGCTAAAAATATTATACCCGCGTTTCTTTAGAATCGCAAAAAGGAATTTTCTTGTTAACAAAATAAAAAAAAGCCACCGGCAGGTGCTAATGGCTTTTTTTGGCCGCGCTAATTTTTATACTCGCGAATATATAGGAAATTAATAATAGCTCGAACTATAATCGCCGCTTCCGTAATAAGAGTCGCTGCTATAGCTTGGGCTGCTGTAACTTGCGCTATTGTCATAGCTGGCATAGGAGTTGTAATCACCATAATTTGTGACATACGAGTCCGTGCTGGACGACGTTAAATATGAGGAAGGGGTATCGTTATAATCAGCGTAATTTGTGACATACGAATCCGTGCTGGACGACGTTAAATATGAGGAAGGGGTATCGTTATAATCGGCGTAATTTGTGACATACGAATCCGTGCTGGGCGAATTTGAATATGAGGAAAAAGTATCGTTATAATCAGCGTAATTTGTGACATACGAATCCGTGCTGGGCGAATTTAAATATGAGGAAAAAGTATCGTTATAATCGGCGTAATTTGTGACATACGAATCCGTGCTGGGCGACGTTAAATATGAGGAAGGAGTATAGTTATATGACGAATAGTTGTACACCGGCGCGTCAACTCTGGGCGGCGTTAAATATGTGGAGGGGGTATAGTTATATGACGAATAGTTGTATACCGGCGCATTGACGTTTGGGGGCGTAAGACGCGTTGATGGGATGTTGGTGCCTGAAAGTGTACCGGATCTCGGAGCGGCATTGTAATTATAATCCGTATAGCCGGTTGGCGAGTTGTCATAATTAGGCGTCGGATTGGTTCTTGTAGCCAAGAGACCGTTAAAAGCATCGCTCGCAGGTGGGTTGTAATCGGGAAAATGTATCCCTCCGGTGCCCGGTGCGCCTACCGTTTGCCCTTCGTTGCCAGGATTTGCGTAAACAAGGGCATGTGGAACAGGCGCTTTTGAACCGGGATATGTATTGGGACCCGGATCATAATTTGTTTGGGCAAAATAATCAGGCGGCAGTTGGCGACCGTCAGCGCTAAGAACCGGTTTATTGGCGATCTGCTGGGTATATGCAGGTCGCCCAATATACGGTCGATTCCAACTGATCCTACCTGCGCTTGACGCAAAGGTATAGCTGGAAGTACATAGTGTTACTATCAGCGATGCTGTAAAAAAGACAATCACTTTATTTCGTTTCATATCTCACCACTCATTCTCACCACTCATTGACTATCACATCCATTCAAAAAATTTATTCCACTTAATAATATCATATAATTACCAAAATTGCAATTGTCCGGCAAAAAATCCTAGGAGAAACGCGCCCAATTTTTTCGGCGCCCTGATTTTACTGCGTTTGCTGGAATTTTAGATAACCGAAAATTCTCACCAATTCCGGCGAAACATATTAATATTTTCATTTTCGCTTGCATTATTCGTTTAGCAGATGTATAATACGAGAAGTCGGGTCGCTCTCGGAGAAAGGATTACGCTATGGGATTGGAAACGGAATTGATGACGCCAAAAGACGCCTCCGAACTGTGGGGCATTTCAGCCCGCCGTGTCCAAATACTTTGCGCAAAAGGGCAAGTGAAAGGCGCTGTCAGAATAGGCAGGACTTGGATAATACCTAAGGGAACGCCAAAACCCATAGATGGCAGGACAAAAGCCGCAAAGCCGCGTCGGTAAGGCGTAAAACAGGGTATGAAAACAACACATAGGAGAATTTTATGCCAAACCAAAACGGACTGACTCTGAACCTTGTGGTATCTGACGCGCTTGCCGTGCTGGAGTTCAACGATAAAATCTTTGACGCAAAGCGCGGGGATTTGTTTCACTTCCCGAACAGACAGGCGGAAAACGAGGCAAACATCAAAGTCGGCGGCGTGAACTTCAGACTTATCTACGAAAATGCCACTACAGTTGTTTCCCGCCGAAGTAGGGCAAAGTTGATTCGATTTGGCTTCAGATAATCGTGGACGATGTTGACGCGACGCTGAAAAAAGCCGTCGAAAACGGTGCTATCGCGCTCGGTTA
>JAISRJ010000266.1 GCA_031273705.1 Clostridiales bacterium | reverse complement strand
GCTTGAATCTTAGCTTCAGCGCTAAGAGATTGGATGAGTTATTATGTCAATACTGGGTATCATTGCGGAATATAATCCATTTCATAACGGACATTTTTATCATTTATCTATTTCGAAGTCCGCGGCGGCGGCGGAATATGTTGTAGTGCTGATGAATGGAAACTTTACGCAGCGTGGTGAACCCACAATAATCGACAAATATGGACGAACATCTATGGCTCTTGCATCCGGAGCTGATATTGTTATCGAGTTGCCATTAATGTACGCGACAGCATCCGCCGAAATTTTCGCCGACGCAGGAATACACTTGCTTAACGCAACCGGCGTTATCACTCATATATCCTTCGGATCCGAAAGCGGCGATTTAGATTATCTTTCTTTGATAGCCGGCGCTCTTAGTTCGGAAGAAATAAATCAGCGAATTCATTTGGGCATGTCGAAGGGCCTCCCTTATTTTAGCGCGGTAGAACAGTCTCTTAGTAGTTTGCGCATAGATCACGATTTTATCAATAAACCCAATAATATCTTGGCAATAGAATATTTAAAGGCGTTGCACAAAACTCATTCTTCAATTGTTCCGATTACTATTGAACGTTTATCGAATACATTAAAGGCTTCCGACCTTAGAGACATGATTTTTAACGATAATTTGCGGGAAGCGGCTGAGTACATGCCGCAAACCGCCGGTTCTATCTTACGAAACACTCTGGAGCAATGTGGATCGACGGATTTTTCAAGACTGGATGAAATTCTTAGATACAAGCTGATAACTATGGATACGGAAGATATAAAGAAGATTTTGGATATGAATGACGGAGTTGCGGAACGATTCAAAAAGTATTGTGTTAATGCGTGTAACTCTGCCGAACTATTAGAGATGGTTAAAACTAAACGACACGCTTACACCCGGCTTAAACGCGCGGCTTTACATTTGCTATTAAATATAAAGACCGCCGATTTTTTAGAAACGCCAAACCCACCATATATTCGAGTATTAGGATTTAGAAAATCGGCGGAGCGGCTTCTTTCCAAAATGATATTTTCGGCAAGCCTACCTGTATTGGCAGGATTAAAAAACGCGGAACAGAAATTAAGTTCTTCGGCACATACTATGCTGCGCAAAGAGATTGAGTCGACCGATATATTTTATCTTTCCTGCGGGAATAAAAAAAATACCTTTGAGTTAAATCAAGAGTATCGGAAGGGAATTATTATAGTTTGAAGCGTTTGTCTTTACCAGTCCTTGATTTTAGTCTACCTTTCAGAGCACACAGAGCACACAGGTGAAACAAAGCACTTGCGTTATTCCAAAAATTATGATATAAATTAGATAAAGATTGAGAAATATAAAAAATAAAAATAAAATGGAGTGCTTCCAAGTTCCAAGTGGGTTTAGCGCGAATCATTCTCATCCTATCAGATTCAGACCTACATAAACCGCGTTTTTATCGTCTTGCGTGACGCCAAGGTAACGGCGAGTGGTCGCAAGAGAACTATGGTTGTATATATCCATGATTATAACGGGTGATACTCCGCTTTTCCAAGCGTGATAACCAAACGTCTTGCGAAGGGAATGGCAGGAAACCCGGGCTTGAAATTGCAGCTTTTCGGCGGCGGTGCGTATTATACGGTAGGCTTGAGTACGGCTGATGGCTTTTCCTGTGCGTTTGTTCAAAAACAATGGTACTCTTTTTTTTGAAACTTGAGCGTAAACCGTAAGCGCTTTTATAATTTGCTGGTGGAGCGCGATTGTTTTTGCCTTTTTCGTTTTCTTCTCGGCTATGGTAATACTTTTGCGAACGCGGCTGTTATCAAAGTCGTAAACGTCGTCCCAGGTCAAACGCAATATATCGCTGATGCGTAGCGCAGTGTGTACACTCAAGACAATGAGAAGGTGGTTGCGGATTTGTCCGCGATCTAAATAATAGTTGGAAAGTTCACTGATTTGCTTCTTATCGCGGATTGGTTGGGTGGTTGACATGGGGAAGAGCCTCCTAAGAATTATTATTTCGCTTATACAACATATTTCCCAATATGTTACCTAGCTACTATTTTTCTTTAATATCAATGGGCTTCGGCTCTTTTTTTATTGCCATTCAAACAATTTTTGTGCGTACCCCTCCAAAATGTCTTAGATATTCAGGCTGTATAAGCTAGGTAACATATTGGGAATTATGTTGCCTTACTTATTTGTACTTATTGGCTATAAGAGTAACAAACTTCCGCCGCCTACATGCCGAGCTAAAGCTATCTGGCGCTGAGGTGGGCGACTTCTTGGCAATCTTGGTTAAAGAGCAATTATCTGATAAATAATAGAGGTGAAATCGTTATAAAGAAAATATATTTATTGACAGGGGAAGTTAAAAACGCGGGGGATTATTTAATAGCCAGCCGCTGCGAGGCATTGTTAAATGACGTTTTGGAGGGTTTTGAAGTAATAAGGCTTGTGCGCAATAACGATTTAAGTGAGTACATAAGTGATATTAATCAGTCATATGCTCTTATATGGGGGGGGGGGTCCAGCGTATAGCCATGATTTAAGACAAGCAATTCCCCTTGCGGCGGATATAGAAAAAATAAAGGCGCCGATGTACGCGTTGGGGTTAGGTTGGTATGGCGCTCGGGCATCGCGCGGAATTATTGAAGGCTTTAGCTTTGAACAAAAAACTCGCGAATTATGGCGGCGATGCGCTGTAAATAAGCCACTTAGCTGTCGTGATTTTTTCAGTGTGAGTATCCTGCGCCATAATGGTTTTGAAAACGCCATTATGACGGGCTGCCCCGCTTGGTATGATGTAAAATACGCTGAAAGTACGCGACTCAGCTTTAATCCAGAGAATAAAGTTAACAAAATATGCATTTCAGAACCTAGCGACAGCGCACATTTTGATATGTTTGTCAAATTGGCTTCTTTTTTGCGCAAAAGATATCCTCAAGCAGAAGTTAAAGCGCTGTTTCATAGGGGAATCGCTCAAGATAAGTTTGTAAATCAAACGCGCGCTTATGTGAATGCCTCAACCGTTAAAGAGCTTGAAAAAATCGGCGTGGAGAGCATTGATATTTCCTATGGTACAGAAGGTTTTAACTACTACGACAAGTCTGATCTGCATGTTGGGTTTAGGGTACACGCGCATATATACAACCTTTCGCGTAGGAAGAGAAGTCTAATAATTGAGGAAGACAGCCGCGGTACGGGTGTTAATGACGCATTGGGATTACCGGGCGTTAAAGCTTACACCGAAACTATACCGACGTTTAATAACCGTGTAATAAGAAAAGCACGCAAAATCTTGATAAAGGACAATAACCCTTACGCGATTGCCGAAGTAGAAACATTGCTAAACCGTTATGAGAGTAACGGTTGTATAGAATTTGGCACGGCATTCGAGCGAATGACACAGTATTACAAAGTTATGCGCAATTATATCGGGGAAATTGGAAAGAAATCGCAGTGAGAAAAAGAAGGGACTTTAATTGGGAATTTTAGCTGTTATACCCGCAAGGGCTGGTTCAAAAGGTATACCTAATAAAAATATACGATTTGTAAACGGCAAGCCCCTGATTTATTATGCCATACGCAACGCTTGCTCTTCAAAGCTTATTACGGATGTAGTGGTTTCAACAGATTCAGCCGATATTGAGATTATCGCCAGACAAATGGGTGTAAATGTAAAACGCCGCGCCTCGGAGTTAGCTGGGGACGACGTTACGCTTGACCCAGTTATTTACGATGCCGCGAAGGAATACGGTTCGGATTATGTTATTACAATGCAGCCGACTTCACCGACATTGCAGGTTGAAACATTAGACGCCGCTATTAGACATTGTATTGACGGTGATTTTGATACGGTGGTTTCGGCGATAAATAAACCACACCTTGCTTGGATTGAGAAAGACGGCGTAAAAAAACCTGCGTATAAGGCGCGTCTTAACCGTCAGTATTTACCGCCGTACTATTTGGAAACCGGCGCTTTCTTTATATCCAAAACGTCTGCTATAACATCAGTTTCACGTTTTGGCGCGAAAGTTGATGTGTATGAGCTTTCCGAAACTGAAGGTGTGGATGTTGACTCTTTCAACGACTTGTGTCAAGTTGAAATGATTCTTTCCAGAAAGAATATAGCCATATATGTAAACGGAAATAATAAACGAGGCATAGGGCATATATATCGCGCGCTTGAGCTTGCCGATGAGTTTTATGTTAAGCCGGATATATACTATGATATAAACCAGACCGAAAAAAAAGCGTTTGGTTTTACCACACATAACCTACTGCCCGTAAACGGTATAGGTGAATTGCTGCCAAAGCTCAAAAGCAAGCAGTACGATATATTCATAAACGATATTCTAACTACAACAATTGATTATATGATAGCCATACGAGAAGCGCTTCCCAATTCCAAACTTATCAACTTTGAGGACGACGGCGAAGGCGTTTATAACGCCGACCTTGTTATTAACGCGTTGTACCAGGACGACTGCACGCCGAATGTAAAGGCGGGTGAAAAATATTATATGGCGTCTAAATTATTTATGTTTTATGACAGTATCAAAATAAAAGAGCACGTAGAAAAGGTTTTTATTTCTTTCGGAGGAGCCGACCCGCAGAATTATACAGACAGACTGCTTGAAATAATAACGAAAGACAAATATAAAAATTTAATGTTTTCGGTTGTGCTAGGACGTGAAAAGATGAATGTCTCTGAACTTATGAAATATAATCAATATGAGAATATCGAAGTCCGCTTTGACGTGCGCAATATGCCTGAAATTATGTCGCAGTGCGATATAGGAGTTACTTCCTGCGGGCGTACCAGTTATGAACTTGCTATGCTGGGTGTCCCCGCGATAGTGATGGCGCAAAATCAACGCGAGAAGAAGCACAGCTTTGTTAACAACTACATAGGCTTTACATATCTTGGATTAAATCCAAGAAATAAAAGGATAGAAGCGTCGCTGGACACGTACATAAAAATGAGCGAGCCGGAGCGCGAAAGATATCAAAAACTTTTATTAAGTTATGACCTTCGTAACGGTCGCAAGCGTGTAATGAGTCTTATAAATAATTTATGACTGGGGGATCGGGAAGTTTTGAAGAAACCGTATTTAATAGCCGAGTTTGGCGTCAATTTCTATGACACCGCGAGGGTTGAGAACATTTCGCCAATAAAGGCCGCGTATAAATATATTGACGCCGCTAAAGACGCGGGTGTTGACGCTGTTAAATTTCAATCATATAAGGCGGATACACTTGTGTCAAAAAATTCTCCCGCGTATTGGGACACGGCAAAAGAACCTACAAAAACACAATACGCGCTGTTTACAAGGCATGATAGCTTTAATAAGGCTGAATATGGATTACTGTCTAAATACTGCCGGGAGGTGAATATCGACTTCATTTCAACACCATTCGATTACGCTTCGGCTGATTTCCTCGACAACATGATGAAGGCATATAAAATTTCTTCTTCAGATCTCACTAATTTACCATTTATCAGACATATCGCAAAAAAGGGAAAGCCCGTATTTCTATCTGTCGGAGCATCCTATGTTTCTGAAATTGAGGAAGCTGTCCGCGTTCTAAACGAAGAGCGCTGCCCGGATATCTGCCTGATGCATTGCGTACTCTCATATCCCACAAAGTACGAAGACGCTAACCTTAATATTATCAGAACGCTTAAGCGAATATTTCCGGACTTAAGAATAGGATATAGCGACCACACCATACCGGACAGTGATATGACTATCTTAACAACGGCTTATTTGTTAGGAGCGGAAGTTATCGAGAAGCATTTTACAATTGATAAAACGCTGCCGGGCAACGACCATTATCACTCCGGTTCTCCGGATGATTTTAGAAAAGCGGTTAATAACTTTGATTTTGTTACAAAAATTTGCGGAAGTGATAAAAAGACCGTTCTTCCATGCGAGATAATACCAAGAAGAGAAGCCCGTCGCTCGCTTGTTTTGACGAGAGACATAAAAGCGGGTGAAATTTTGAAAAAACAGGATTTAATGGCAAAACGTCCCGGCACCGGTATATCACCGAAATTTGAGGATATTATTGTTGGCAGAAATGTTAAAGAAGATTTGCGCGAGGATACTATATTAAGCTGGGATATGCTGTAAAGGCTGACAGTAACCCGCAAGGCGAATCGCAAATTGCAAGCTGCAAGGCGAATCACGTTTGAGAAATGTCTGCGGTCCCCTAGATTTCTTTCGTCAATTATGGTATAGTGTAGCAAATTATGTCCTAGGGGAATTGATATGTCAAAGAAGCTTTCAATTTTATATTTACTGCTGCCTTTTTTAGTTATAATCATGTGCCCGGTTACTATTCGAGCGGACTCACCAATTACCGTTACTGTAAACGGTAATACTTTGTCTTTCGATGTGGCTCCGGTCAAAATTGACGGGCGTATTATGGTACCTTTTCGAGCAATCGGTGAGGCTATCGGCACGAAAACAGCTTGGGACGCCGATTCTCGCAAAGCGTGGATGTATCAGGGCAATCAGTACATAGGCTTGGAAATAGGAAAAAAGCAAATGATTATGGGCAGAATGGGCGGACCCGAAATCGCTCTGGCTATGGACGTAGCCGCCCTGATTATTGATGGACGGACATTAGTCCCTGTTCGGGCCGTTTCGGAAGGTTTAAAGTGCGAAGTAAACTGGCAGGCAGATACAAACACTGTCAGCATAACGTCGGACTACAAGCCGCTTCCCACCATTACAGAGCCAAGGGAACTGCTGGCTGTGATTGATACTAATATCGAAGCAATGAATACAAAATTCATTGCCGATACAACAGGGATAGATAACGATGATTTGATTCTAAATCTGACAGATTATTTTCTGAATCTGGATAAAACCGAAACCCGCCGTTGGAATTATTGGGCGGGCGGTACGGAAAACACTCTAATAGAATATAATGTAACTTACTCGATGTATGGCAATGTTAGCCGCGCCTTAAAGAATAAGGATCCGAAAGACTTATCGGAAAACGAAAAAGCCGTTTACGATAAAGTAAACGACGTAATCGCTTTTTATATACAGCCGACTATGACAGCCTATGAAAAAGAAAAAGCGATTCATGATTATCTGGTAAACAGTGTAAGTTACGACGGAAGCGAACAACCCGCGCGGGCTTCACATACCCCTTATGGAGCGTTGATTGACCGAGTGGCTGTGTGTAACGGCTACAGCGACAGTTTTAAATTGTTTATGGACGCGCTGGGTATCGAATGCGATATTGTATACGGCGAGGTTAAAACCAACAATGGCAATCAAAAACACGCTTGGAACCGTGTAAAGATTGACGGCGGCTATTATTTGGTAGACGTAACCTGGGACGAACCGGAGTCCGGCTTCCCCGAATACATATCTTATGATTACTTTAATGTTACAGACGACCAGATGAATCGAGATCATATCCCCTACAGCACTGTAAAGGCAAGCACATATACAGCCTTTAATTATCATGTGTTAAACAACGTTATGGTTGGCTCTCAACAGGACGTGGACAATGTGATACAGCGCGCCATGTCAACCACCGGGCAAAAGGTAATTCACATGCGCGCCGCAAGTCTGAATCTGGGCATGATTAGTTATCAAGTAATGGCGGACTATCTAATGAGCGGTCACGCGTTAAACTACTATCACAATCCTGTGACTAATACGTTGGTTATTTTTCTATCATAAACTGCCGCCGTCGGCTTACCAAATACGCCGTAAAGCCCAGGGCTTTAGCTCTGGGGATATAAGGCGGGGTTTTTGATCCTTATTATCGCGACAGAACTTTTATAGCCGAGCTGGCGCCCAAGCGTTCGCAGCCGGCATTAAGGTAAGCCGCAAAGTCCTCATAAGTTCGTATGCCGCCCGAAGCCTTTATTTTAACATTGGGTCCGATGTGTTTCTTAAAGAGTTCAATATCTTTCAGAGTGGCACCCGCCGTACCGAAGCCCGTTGAAGTCTTTATAAAATCCGCTTTGGCTTCGGTAACACAGGCGCAAAGAGTTTCTTTCTCCAGCTCCGTAAGGTAGCAGGTTTCTACAATGACTTTCAAGATTTTGTCGCCGGCGGCGGCTTTTAACTCCGCTATCTCGTCGGCGGCAGCTTTAAAGTTTCCTTCCTTAACCCAGCCCAGATTTATGACCATATCCACTTCGTCGGCACCGTCGGCTATAGCTTCTTTTAGCTCAAATACTTTAACCTTAGTGGTATTATAACCCAGCGGGAATCCGATTACAGTACATACTGTCAGTTTTTCTCCGTATTCGTTCTTAACGCCTTTTACAAACGACGGCGGAATACATACGGACGCCATTTGATGTTCCACCGCTTCGTCACATAGCAGCCGTACCTGCTGCCAAGTGCTGCAAGCCTTCAAAATGGTGTGATCTACATGCTTGAATATTTCTTTTGAATTCAAAAACCTCAGCTCCTATTGTATTCTATACTGCAGCAATTTTGTGCCTACTTGGTCTTAACCGTTTTATCTCTTTTACTTTTTACCGCTATTTTATGAAATCGCTATAGTTGGCGTAAGGCGAGTATGATATCCTCCGGCGATAGATAAAGTCCGGCTCATATTCTAATCCGCCCATTACCGTGGCAGTGTCTGCATTCTTCCAGCATTATATGGCCTAAGCTCTCCCGCGTTTTGCGGCGTGTTAGCTGCATCAACCCCAACTC
Source organism: Clostridiales bacterium (assembly GCA_031273705.1). Classification (GTDB taxonomy): domain Bacteria; phylum Bacillota; class Clostridia; order Lachnospirales; family WQUN01; genus JAISGK01. Next base: position 267 of record JAISRJ010000266.1, on the reverse strand, counting down.
TGTCATGCCGATTATATTTGTTTTAATGCGATCCTTCGCAATCTCGCCAGAGAAAAATTGATACAGCTTTACCTTATCCACTTCCGAATCCATATTTATAAAATCAATAATAATCATCCCCGAAAGATTGCGTAACCGAATCTGCGCGGCTATCTCCTTCGCTGCTTCCATATTTGTCTTTAGTATAGAATCCCTGTAATTTTTCTCCCCCGTAAATTTCCCGGTATTTACATCAATAATAACACAGGCTTCCGTTTGCTCTATTAT
>JAISRJ010000253.1 GCA_031273705.1 Clostridiales bacterium | reverse complement strand
CCTTCACAGCCTCAATATCACTGAGCGTTATAGGACTAAATGGAACACGCTCCATTACATCAGAGGAACCCATTATTACGTCAAGCTCTCTAATTAAATGCTCATTATCTCCTTTAATTTTATAGAGTTTAAGGTCTTTATCGTCATTAAAAACCCCAAGTTGTTCCCCTCGAGTAAAATTAGAATCAGATAATAAATTATTGTAAGCATAAACACTGCTGTTATAGCGAACAGCAATATCGCCAAAAAACGCCTCAACGCTTACATTGTTTGCTCCGTTGTCCCTGTTTTCCCCGCAACATACAATAAGTACCGCCACCAATACAACAACGGCAATGATAATAATAATCCGCGAATGCTTCTTAAAGTTCAACAACCTTTTCACCCTTTCATTCATGCTGCCCTCACCAAAAGTCAGAGGGCTTCCGCAAATAATATGCTTAACAAATACTGAAAACAGCGATGGTATTAAATTATGCTTTTTATCTTCGTTTATTTTTAATAATTAGAATCGTCAAAATGCCCGCGCCTATGACAAAAACCATAGCTGATAATAATGCGGCTATAAAATAACCGTTAATATTAAAAGAGATAGTTTCCATATCCTGTGAAGCGACCGATGAATTTAATAAAATAATTGCCGCGCAAATAGCTGCCCCTAAAAATCCGAGCGCACAAATTATCATCCCTATAATTAACAAGTGCGATTTTTCATGTGACGGTATTAGAGATTGTTCTGATAATTCCGATTCATCATTTAGAAGATAGTCTGTGCTGACATTTAGAATTTTACTAAGTAAAATAATATTATTCGTGTCGGGTATAGCTTGCCCCGATTCCCATTTGGAAACAGCCTGACGCGAAACATTGATTTGCATGGCAAGTTCTTCTTGCGAAAGCCGTTGCTCTTTTCTAAGTATATATATTTTTTTTGATAACTCCATTGCCCAACCCCCACCAATATTTTATTAAATTTAGAATTTCATTACCACCATTTACGACTTGCAATCTGTCAACTGCCAGTTGCATTTTACATTTTCAATATTTTTTGTCTTAGTTAAAGCCCTGCTGAAAAATTGATCAGCAGGGCTTTTTAGTAGTTGTTGTCGTCCCTGCGTCTATGCGTCTGGCTCTTTGATAACTGACATATTCAGTTGTTTGACATCAAAAATCTTATTTCTCACTTTCATCATCAATCTTATGCAAAATGGAACTGAATACATTTACGCCGGGAGCCGTTTCATTTTGTTTCACAGAGAGGATAGCTTCCTTTTTGCTGATTACCGTATTTTGTGTAACAACATTTCCGTTAGCCGTTTGAAACGCCGGAATCGTTCTTTTTCTTTTCACGAATATGAACACCGCGCCTAAAAACAAAATCCCGAACGCTACGGCAATCCACAAGTAGTAATAAGAGTTGTCCGGTGTATTTCCACCAATGTCTACACCGCCCTCTGCATTGTTGTCGCCAATATTGCTTTCGGCTTTATCAATATCATCGGTCATTATAAGGAACTCAGAATACTTGTCAAACCTTTTTGCGTATTCCTTTACCGTTTTCGGATCACCAGCAACATTCCAAAATACCCAGCGGGAATCCTCACTCAGTTTGACAGCAATAATATTTTCATCCGTTTTTGAAAGGGCGAAAATTTCATTGTACACATTAATCCGCAATTGCTTTTCTTCATCTGTGAGTGGTGTTGTGTTTTCATCATCAATAAGCGCACCGCCTCCAATAAAGGGAACAGATTCCTCTGCCGCGAATACGGGCAGGGAGCAGGTCAAAACCATCAATATTACAATTACTAACGCAAAAATCTTTTTCATATCGCACCTCCAGTTAAATGTAGGCGAAGCTGCTTGATTGCCTTGTGATACCTCCACAATGTCGTACCTATCGGCATATCCAAAATCTTAGATATTTCTTTGATTGTAAGACTGCCGTTAATGTGCAACGATACAATCTGACATTCAATCAGCGGTAAAGTTTTTAACGCTTCTTCAACCGCCAGTTTCTCGGAAATATCAATATCAGGAGAATATACAAGGTTCTCAAAATCATCGACATTGGCGAATTGCGGACGCTTCCTAATGCCGTCTATCGCCAGATTGCGCGCCATCTGGAACAAATAAGCACGAGGATTATTTGCGGTTATAGGTGGGGACTGAAACAGTTTGACAAAAATCTCCTGTAATATGTCCTCTGATAACGATTGTTCTTGCGTGATTCGTAAAATAATCGTGTACATCGGTTTATTTAGTTCTTTGTAGATTTCTTCAAACGCCGTTCTATCCCCGGCAGACACCGCTTGTATTCGGGTTCGCAACTCGTTGTTTGTCATGCCCCGACCTCCTTTCACCTCCTATGACGGATTCAACAATGATTTTATTGGTGGAATGAAAAAATATTTTCAAGGGAGCATTATAATATCTAAGACATATCTGTTACACCAAAAGCGAAGTTATCGCATCAACAAATTCCAATTGGGTGAGATTGTTTGAATAAACCCGAATCCCGTTACCCTTATACATCATTTCGGCAATAAACATGACTTCGCCCGAATAACCCACACTTCGTTTTATTACCAAGTCGATACCGTTAATCATTGATTTCTCATATTCTTCTCCTAAATACGCAAGGCCGCTATACGGTAATTGTCCCTTATCAACGGTAACTTGCAATTCCCGGCTGACATCTGCATTGATATACCACGCCATATTTACACCGTAGTATATTTCTCCCGTTCCGCCATTCCTTTTATAAACACCGAATGTATTTTCTGTGTTTTCGGTCATGTCTGCGGGAATGGACTTTGGAAAAAAATCAATGCCATAATAATTAATAGTTTCCTGCTTAGTCATAAGGGTAAAATCACCCTCTAATAAATCAATTTTAATTCTTGGTTCAGACAATCCATCGGCAAGATCATTGACAACAATTTTCGTTGTGTTTGGGATCGACGGCTTTTCACCCTGACTATTATCGGCTGCTGGATTACCGGACAAATTGCCCGGATCGGTGACAATTCCACTATTCATCAAGTTAGGAAAAGCAATAACAGTTGCGGCAATAACAACGCATAAGCTCGCCGCCAAAGCCGCAAACTGATACGCCCTGTGGCGCGGTTTATTAACAATAGATTTTTGCTGGGGGAGTATTCCGACAGCAGCACCCCGGATATTGTCCCACTTATCTGGAACAACGGCATCGGCGTGTGAGGACAAGATTGTTTTTACTTGTTTATACATAATCATTTTCCCCTTTCAGAGCTTTTTTCAACTTTTTCATTGCATTGTTATAAGTCCAAAAAACGCTCCCTTTCGGTAAATTTAATTCGCGGGCGGCTTCGGTCAAAGTAAATCCGACGAGGATTCTTAAAATAACAATATCACGTTCTTTTTTATTTAATGGGGTCAGCATTTCAAAAAACATATTTTTGTTTATAAAATTCTCTATTTGGCACGATGGGTCAATTAAGTTTTCCTGTTCATCAATTTGCATGGATGGCTTTTGCTTTTTCTGATAATCAAGAATCTTATTTTTTACAATCGTGAATATCCAAGCAGAGCCTTTCCCTTTCGGGATATAAGACCCGCTATTGCTCATTATTGAGATAAAGGTATCCTGCATTACATCTTCAGCAATGTCCGTATTATTTGAAAGACGCAAAGCATAAAAGTATACAGGCTTTTTCATTCCTGTGTATAGGTGTTCCAAAGCCTCAATATCTCCGTGAGCAATCTTTTTAATCAATACATCTATTTCGTGACTTGTCATTTCGTCACCCGCCTTTCAGCCCGTCATATATATAAACGATTCAAATTCCGAAAGTATTGGGTTTAATTATATTTATTAAAATCTTACGGGGCGTTTAATCAACACATACCCTCCCGCGACACCAACGCCCAGTGCTATAACAACAGGCAATAAAAACGGATGACCGCCCGTAAACAGACTGTTCGTATTCAGCAGCGGGAGCATAGTAAACGGATATAAAAAGGCTCTACTCCCAAAGTAGTGGATATGGTATAATTAATACCGGGTGATAAAAATATGGAACACATCGAAAACATGACACGGATGATGGCGGGTTCGCTGGGGCTGGAAGAGCCGTGGTACATCATCGGCGCACAGTTTGATGAAAAAGAGATGGCACTGCACATACACGTCGGAATCCGCCGGGCAGCGGCGATTGTCTGCCCAAAATGCGGGGCGCAGACCAAGCGCAACGGGTATGAGTCGAAAGAGCGAATATGGCGGCACGGGGATGTGATGTTTTATCCATGCCTGGTGCATTGCCGCCGCCCGAAGGTGCTGTGTCCGCACTGCGGAAGCGTTCAAGTCAATGCGCCGTATGAGCGCAAAAACAGCCGATTCACGCTGCTTTTTGAGGGCTATGCTATGCTGATTTTAGCAGATATGCCCATCGCCAAAACCGCCGCGCTGCTGCGCTGTGACGAAAAATCGCTGGTGAAAATAATGCGGCATTGGATCAACAAAGCCGTGGATGGTATGGATTTGAGCGATGTTGCCATGCTGGCGATTGATGAAACCTCGTTCAAGCGCGGGCATAAATATGTGACCATCATCATTGATGCGGCAAAGCGTCGGGTGCTGGATGTGGAGGAAGGGCGGGACGCCGAAACGGTGAAGAAGTTCGCCGAAAAGCTGACTGCAAAGGGCGGCGACCCGGAAAACATCACCGCTGTGACCAGCGATATGTCCAAAACCTTTCTGCCCGCCATTGCTGACAATTTTCCGAAAGCTGAGAACATCATCGATAAATTCCATGTCAAAAAAGTGCTGATTGACGCGCTGGACGAGGTTCGCAAAGCGGAACAAAAGGCGGTTGCCGATAAAAAGGAACTGTTTCGCGGTCGGCGATTGTTTATGATTCCAGAGGCAAAACTGACAAATGAGCAGTCCGCCAAACTCGCTGAAATGTCCAAGCGATACCCCCAAACAGGTCGCGCATACCGCATTGTGGCGGGGCTGGATGACTTCTACGCCAGCAGAACTTTGGAAGAAGCCGAAAGCGGTTTTGACGGCTTGTATTCATGGATGCGCCGTTGTCGGCTCGCGCCCATGAAAGCGGCTGCGGAAACCTTGAAACGGCACAAGGACAAAATTCTTGCCTACTTTAAAAACCGTATTACCAACGCCATTTGCGAAGGCATCAACAGCATGATCCAGGCAGCTAAACGCAAAGCACGAGGATTTCATACCTTTGAAGGATACTCCTCAATGATTTATCTCATTGCAGGCAAGCTACAACTGGCGGTTCCGAAACCGTTCTGAATCTACTTCATCCACTAAAACGGGAGTAGAGCCTA
>JAISRJ010000016.1 GCA_031273705.1 Clostridiales bacterium | reverse complement strand
GAAAATTTATGTTTTAGAAAGAGTGTAGTAAAAAGCGACGACGCTTCAACTTTCATCTGGCAGCTTAAAACTGAGATGGGAGAAAATTTTTTTTGCTATAATGAGAAGCTGTAGCAATCTATACAACAAGTTTGCCAAAATTTAGAGTACCTGGAATTTTGCCACTTTTGCATCCTTTGCCATTATCACCGCCGCTTACCTGTGGAAGTCGTCCCGTTAATGTGCCAAGTCACTCTTTCTGGTCAGTAACACTTTATTTACTCTGACACGCCTTAATCAAAAATTATTATTGATTAATGTGTCTTTTGAACATCTGAGCTATACGTGAAATATCCGAGCTAGGTGTTTGAGTTAACCAACTTTGCAACCCAGAATAACCACCGGAAACGCCCTGCAACTGCTGATCGCTTAACTCGCCGCCGCTTTTATTAGTGTTGTATGTGTTCATTTGATTATAAAGCTCCTTTAGATCGGCATTGGTTACAGTCGCGCCGTTTTCTTTAAAAAGAGCCACGGTGGCTTCCGGCGTGTTGGCGCCTTGTAATTTACTCTGAAAACTTGAATCTGAAAGCAAGCTGGTAATCTTCTGATAATCCATAATTTCCTCCTGTAAAATAAATTCAGCATAAATATGCGTAGTTGTATTTTTTACTTTTTATTGTAATTTTATACCGCCTAACAAAAACCACTTGATTAGATATTAATTAGATTAGATATTAATTAGTAGTGTCTCCAAAAAATGACATTCTTAATTAACCTGGCTCCATTGTTCTTCTTCTCACGCGCAAGTGTCATTCGCGCCATATTCCGCGCCGCCTCGCTAACGCTAAGCCAGTTGGCGGTTAGCCATAAAAGCGAATGTTCCGCCCAGATCCATCAGCTCTTGATAGCTTCCACTTTCGGTAACTACGCCGTTTTCCAGCACTATTATATTATCGCAGTCTGCTATAGTGCTAAGGCGATGCGCTATTGTGATACGCGTAGCTTTAAGACTGTTTACACTGTCGCTTATAATCCTCTGCGACTTATTATCCAGCGAGCTGGTCGCTTCATCAAAAAAAAGTATCTTGGGTTTGCTCGCCAATGCGCGCGCTATCAAAAGCCTCTGTCGTTGTCCGCCGGAAAGAGTTTCCGCGCCCTCGCTTATCACAGTATGCAAACCCATAGGCATTTGCCGCAAATCCTCTTCCATGCCCGCTTTACGTATAGCGTCCATGGCGTCGCTTTGACTAATCGACGGATTGGCTCCGGCTATGTTATCGAATATCGTGCCGGAAACGAGCTGACCCGATTGCAGCACCACGCCAAGCTGCTTGCGTAAAAGACGAATATCCAGATTATTTACATCCATTCCGTCAAAATATATTTCTCCGCTGTCCGGCTTTTCAAAGCCCAGTAAAATACGAAACAGCGTGGATTTTCCGCTGCCTGACGGACCGACGAGAGCAACATGCTGTCCGCTCTTTATCCGAATAGACACGTCTTTTAAAATCATGGGACCGTCCTGTACATATCGAAACTGAATGTGGCTTAGTTCTATATCGCCGGCAAGCCGACCCGGATCAAGTTTGGATTCGCTGTACTCCGGCTCTGTCTTGAATATTGGTTGTACGGTTTTGCACAGCGGAATAATCACATTGACCTGCAAAGCCAAGCCGGAAATTTGCAGCGCGGAAGCCAGCAACCTTTGAAGCGCCACGTTAAAGGCAATAAAGGTTCCCGTGGCGATTGCGCCGCCGCCCTCCGCCATAGCCCAATAAATAAACATAGAAATTAGCAGTGTAATGATGGAATTAAAAACGGTGCCATATGAGCCAATCGTTTCTTTACGAAAAATTATCTTCCTGGCCTTAGAGAACAACTTCGCCCAAATAAAAAATGTCCGCCTTTCGGAACAAGACATCTTTATCTTAGCCAAACCGCTTAACCAGCCAAAGAGCTTTCCGGAAATTTTATGGTTAAGATCCAACAACCGCTTTTCATATTTCATTTGCCATCGTCCCAAAATCAGCGAAATGACCATGACGGCCGCCAGTATGCCAAGACCTATCCAAGCCAGCGAACCGCCTTTGTTAAATAGCATGATGATGTAAAAGAAAGAAAAAATACAAGACAGTAGAGTGTTCACCACTGTGGCGGACAGGGCCTCTCTAATTTGAGAAACTCCCATCGCCTGCATTGCCAACCGGCCGGCGGTATATTCTCGAAAAAAATTTACAGGCAGGCTTAAAAGCCGGTCCCATACCGCCGATTGCAACCCTTGCTCCGCTTTGCCCGAAATGCGTTGCATAGCGAATGCCCGCGTAAGTTCGAAAGCAAACGACGCCAAAGCGGTCACCGAAAGCAAAGCGCCTATCTGCAGCAGCAAACCTCGGCCGCCCTCGGGGATAACGGTATTAAAGACAATGCCCGTTAGCTCGGGTGTAAGCAGACCAAGCAAACCGCCCGCGACACCCAGCAGTAAGATATAAACCCAATCCGAAATACCGGTACTTTGTATGATAAAGTTCAAAATTTGTTTTCCGTTCAGCTTTTCCATAGGGAGAGGACGATAAAACATTTCCGCTTGAGCATACAATGTTTCCGAATTTTCTTTTGTCACTTTGGTATAGTCTTGCGTTTTTGGGTTAAAGATTGTATATTTTCCAGCCCCGATTTGAATAATCGCGACGGGGTCGCCTTTTTCCCCGCTTTTCGTATTCAGCCAGCCTAATAAAGAGCCGTTGTCCTCTTTATACCACTTGCCTGACAGTACAACCGCGCGCGTCCTGAAATGACTTGCGGAGGATATGTCGCCCAATGGGTCTGAGGAAAACAGACCTTTTCGCAGACGCTCCGGTACGTTGAATTTTATATGCATAGACGCGGCTACGGCTGAACACGCTTGGATTAATGGATCAGAATCTAACGCCGTGTTCGATCTTTTATGTTTATTCTTGCTATGAGGCATAACGTCTATAAGGCTTTCAAACGCTTCTCTCAAATGTTCGTCTTCGTTATAATAACGGCGTTTATTCGCCTCGGATACTTCATGTGTTTCCGAAGCGATTTTCTCATCCAGGCGGGACATAAGTTCCGCGTTAAACGCGGTCAATGTTCTATGGAATACATCTTCGGACTGTTTTAAATCTTGAAAAACGGTTTGTATGGCGGAATGGCTTAGTCCAAGGCGCGCGTGCATGGCGGATACCCAATGAGAAACAGATTCTGTAAGAAGCGGCAGAGACTGTTCTACCGCCGGAGACAGTATCCCGTCACGCGTTGGTACGGCCATCAGAGCTGCTTTGCTTTTGTCTTTACGGATAAAGAGCGGAATATTAAAGATTAATTCGCCCTCTGACGCTTGAAGCAGGAAGAATCGTCTCCCAACCGGTTCGTCCGCTTTTAAGGACGTAAAATATATATTCAAGACACCCTTTTCAACTCGGAGAGGCTCCGTATTTCCTGCCAGTAAAAACGGTATATTATCCTGAAATATACATTGCTCAGCGACAATCAAACAAAAACCTCCCCCTTTGTTTACACGGCATTTTGAATTAATTCGTAATAAGGTCCGGGCACGTTTTTCATATTGTCGTGGGTACCGCGCTGAATGATCTTGCCGCTTTGCATAACTATTATTTCATCGCAATCGCGAATGGTACTTAACCTATGCGCCACTACAATACAGGTGCAGCCCCTCCGTCGGATGTTGTCGTTTACAATCTGTTCTGTGCGTACATCCAACGCGCTGGTGGCTTCGTCCATAATAATGACAGAAGGGTTCATCGCCAAAGCCCGCGCTATCTCCAAACGCTGGCGCTGACCTCCGCTAAAATTCGTGCCGTTCTCGTTCACTGGGCTGTTATAGCCGCCGTCCCTTGTCGCTATATCGTCATGGATACACGCGTCCTTAGCCGCCTGTAGTACGGCGTCGTCCGTTATAGTAGAATCCCACATAGTGATATTATCTTTTATAGTTCCCTCAAACATGCTTATGTCCTGGTCCACGACCGCCAAAGAATTGGCGATTACATTACGCGGCAGGTCTTCACGCGCCTTCCCGTCAAATAAAATGTCTCCGCCCCACGGTAGATTTATGCCCGCCATCAGTTTTGTAACCGTGCTTTTTCCGCTTCCGCTTGCCCCTACCAACGCAACGCGGGCGCCGGGGGTTAGAGTGAGTGAAAAGTTATCTATAAGAGGTCCTTCCAATACGTTGTATCCGAATGAAAGATCCTTAATATCCACTTTACCCGTCAATTTTCGATACGCGCTCTCGTCGGTATTCTCCGGAGCGGGGTCGTTTTCCGGATCGGAGAGTTTATCTACCGCGTATTTTGCCACGTCGTCCAATCGGCTCATATTACTTTTCAATTGCTTAATTTGCATACCCATTTGGCTCAATTGATTGATAGGATTCATAAAAGCGCCCAAAAGCCCCTGAAAGGCGATTAAAGAACCGGCGGTCATTTGCCCGTCCAGTATTTCCAATCCGCCGACGCAAAGCACGGCGGCGGTAGAAAAACCCTCCATAAGATTGGGCATCGTAAACAGAACCTGACTTACAGAACTCATCTTTTGTTCTGTGTTTACTTTTTTTGCGTGATATCCCGCCCATTTAGCGAAAAAGCCGGACTCTCCTCCCGTGGTCTTCAGCGTTTCTATCAGCGAGATGCCGGACATAGACATACTATACAGCTTACCGGCGTCCTGCCCCATTTTACTGTTTAATTCCTCAACTTTTTTTGAAGAGTAGATAAAATAAATAACATTGATAATAGCGAAACCCAATGTTAACAGCGTAAGCAAAACACTATATCGTATCATTACAAAAAAATAGAAGATAAGTGTAAGCGCTCCGATTGCGTTGGACGCCAACTGGCGGGACAAAAAAGACGCTACAGAGTCGTTGCTACCCATCCTGGCGCTTATATCGCCGGGGGAACGCTGCTGGAAAAATAAGATAGGCAGACGCAACACATGCCAGAAGAAGCGGCTTGCGCCTATCATGGCAATCTTTGTCTCCATACGAAGCAAGAAACGCTGCTGAATGCCCGTAAGCGCCGCTTGAAGTACGACGGTGACGGACATAGCGATTAATAACGGGTAAATCCATTCCGTTTTTCCCGCCAGCAGCAAATCATCAATAAATATTTGAGAGAATGAAGGGATAATAATGCCTGGCATTACCATTAAAAGCCCCGTAATGACCAAGAATATCACAGCGGATTGAAAACCCGCCAAACGCTTGGCAAGGGACGCGTACATACTATCCGGTTTTCCGGAGGCGCTAAAGTCTTCGTTGGGTGTAAATGTAAGGCAAACGCCTGTAAAGGACAGATCAAACTCAGACATACCGACTTTTCTGTGGCCGTCGGCAGGGTCGTTGATATAGGCTTTGCCGTTTTTGAATCCCTCAAAAACCACGAAATGGTTAAAATTCCAGTGAAGGATCATGGGCGGCCGCATCCGCGCCAAGTCCGCCGGCTCCCGATTAAATCCCTTAGCTTGGAATCCAAACTTGCGCGCCGCTTTTAAGACGTTGCTGGCTTTTACGCCGTCACGCGTTACACCGCATTCTATCCGCAGTATCTCTAAGGGTACGTATTTATGATAGTACGCGAAAATCATCGCCAACGAAGCGGCTCCGCATTCCACCATTTCCATTTGTAAAACGGACGGCGTGTTCACCTTTTTTATTTTAGCGTCCAAGTGTGTCGCCTCCAAGACGTTATATCTTACATCATTGATTCTAAAAAGGGTAGCACTTTTTCTATGGGTTTATGGTAAGCCACTCGTACATCAGCATAACACAAAGTGCCCGGCTCTACACCCACCGGAGGGCCGTTGCGCGTAGACCACCGGTATCCGCTTACAGTGTCGTCATTCCGCAGCATTTCAACCTCTACCTCAATTACGGCGCCGCCGTTCAAAAATTGCCGAACCAATTGTTCGTTGTGGAGTTTGGCAATAATACTTTGCCGGCTTGCAGCGTAATCAGAGACGGACTTGACCCTTCCCACTATATAGCCATATACTTCTCGGTTTACCGTTGACGGTGAAATATCAACTTCCATGCCTTCTAAAATCCTTTTACCCTCGGCAATGGGTACATACATAACAAAGCCGGAATTTTCGCCGGCTTTGCTCTCTCTTATGATTGTGCAGACCGTATCGCCCACATTTACAAAATCGTTATAAACTACTTCCATATCCAAAATAGAGCCGCTAACGGCGGCGGAGATAATACTCCCATATTCCAACTCGTCCCGTAGCTTATCCCATTCCTGTAAAATCTCTTGTTTACGCAGTTCCTTTAATTTAATAAATTCCTCTATAAATTCCTGTTTGGAATTCTCATTGTCCGTAGAGGCTATTTCATTCGCCAAAGCCGAAAACTCGACGTATAAATTGTATCCGACCGATTTATCCACTGTAAAATTCTCGGTGGAGATTCCATCCAAGGCAAGCAACTCATCTTGTGCCTTCTCTATTAGCAGAATAGTATCTTTTTGGGCGACCCGCGCTATGGTTTGCCCTTTTTCCACATAGTCCCCTTTTTGCAGACTGACATCTGTAATTTGACCGCTGGTATAGGATTTTTGGGATAAAATGCCTTCTCCGTAAAGGATTATACCGCTGCCGCTTACTTTTTCGGAAATTACGCCAAAGGTACCCCAGGCTATCGCCGCTGTCATTAACATTAACACGGCGGTAACGGCCAGCCAGCCGATTGGCGAAACGACGGTAAACCTTTGATCCAGCTGCTCTGGCGAAGCAAGCCGATCCAACGATACTTTTCTAAACGCGGTATTCCGCTCGCTCATTTCCGTCCTCCGATTATACCCGCGAGTATAGTTTTTGTCGTGAATCTACCATGGTCGTATTTATCTTAAATTTGCGGGTATAAGCCGCCCAATAAAAAAACGCCTCCGTCTAGCCTCATTCCCCGCGTAAGGCAGTGGATATGGCGTAGCGCATGAGGTTTGTTGTGAATGGGGTTATGAATGTATTATTTCATAATGTATTTACTAATATCCATTTTAGACCGTCTAAATAATGGACGTTGTTCAGTTCATACATACAGTCTGCATATATATATGAAAGAGTGGATTCCAGTCGAGAGGATATACGCTCCCCCCCTGTTATGTGGTAGGTGATTATGAAAACGCTGACTGTAACTACAGATGCGTATTTTGACGAACTGATTGAAGCGACCGGCAATTTTGCTCGCAGGGTAATAAAACCACATCTGTTTTATGTAAAACTATACTATGATATGTTTGACGCGTCTAAATTCTATGCTTTGCTGGATAGAATAGCGTTTGATGAAAATCCCGCGCTTAGCGGCACGCCCGGACTTAGTGTTTTGACTCGCAATTCTGTAAAACCGGAAATCCGCGAAAAAAATGTTTTAGAATTGCGCGAGTATGTCGCAAGCCACAGAGTAATCCATTTAGAAGGTTATGTGCGCTTTCGTATGGCGGAGTACAATTATTATCTAAGCTGTGTGATGTACGCGATTATTAAGAAATTGCGGGTGGATTTAATTCTTTGAATTAAAACACGACCGCGAGGGGAGCGCGTTGAGCGCCCCCCTGCCGGGGTGGTGAAAGACTGTCTATTGAAGCAATTGCAAAACGTTCTGCGGCATCTGATTAGCTTGTGCCAACATGGATGTGGCCGCGGATGAAAGCACGTTTGTCTTGGTCAGAGTCATCATTTCTTTCGCCATGTCTGTATCACGGATGCGAGATTCGGAAGCGGACAGGTTTTCGGACGATATATCCAAACTCTTCATAGTATAGTCCAGTCTGTTTTGCACAGCGCCCAACTTGGCTCTTTCATCGGTTACACTGCTTAAAGCGCTATCCAGTGTTTTCAAGTATGAGTCTATGGTCGCGGCGGATTCTGTCCATTCGCCTGCCGTCGCCGCGTTCTTTATCACAGTGGCAAGACTATCCAGCCCCAGTGTACTAAGATTCATACTGCCGATATCAAACTGAATGCTTTGACCGGAGTTAGCGCCAATTTGTAAATATATATGGGTGGTGCCGCTGGGGTCGGCCAACAGCCTTTTGCCGTTAAACTCAACTCTGTTCGACATACTTTCGATTTCATCGAACAGATTATCCATTTCCTGAGCGATTTTACCCCTATCCTTTTCGTCGTTGGTGTCATTAGCCGCCTGAACAGTCAATTCACGCGCCCGTTGAACCATGCTGTCAATCTGCTGCATACCGCCCTCCGCGGTTTGAACCATCGAGGAACCGTCCTGCGCGTTTTTGGAAGACATATCCAGACCACGGATTTGCGCCCGCATTTTTTCAGAAATCGCTAAACCCGCGGCATCGTCCGCGGCGGAATTTATACGCAGCCCAGATGAAAGTCTCGCGGAAGCCTGCGCCTGTGTCGCGCCTACGCTTTTTAACGCGCGATGCGCGTTTAATGCCAATACATTGGTGTTAATAACCATATTACTCATAATATTCTCCCCCCTGAGAAAAGGAAAGTCTGGCTTTCCGTTATATGCTTCCTTGCCGCCCGCTTATTTTCAGGCTTTCGTTTGTTATCTTCAAGTGAAGTAAGATATTACTTCATAATTAGTTTACCGATTAGCGTTGGAGTTATACAATTACAAACCGGAGTAATATTGGTGAGATAACCATTAAAAAATTCTTTTTCATATCTGATTGAAGCGAAAAACGCAAAAAAAGATGAGCCGGCCGCGGTTGCAACGCGGCGGACTCATCTAAATATATTATGGAGATATACACGCAAGCGAAATCATTTGCCATCCATACGGTCTTTTTAGCGCAATAACGCATCAGACGGTTGCTTGAGGGTACGCGGCGTAACCGTCTTCTTTGTCTCGCGCTAAAAATTCTTGTATGTCATTGGAAAATGCTTACGCTCGTGAGTATAATTATCTTACCAATTGAAGGATGTTTTGTGGTTGCTGATTGGCTTGAGCGAGCATGGAAGTAGCAGCCGATGAAAGCACATTTTGCTTGGTTAGGTTCATCATTTCTTTAGCCATGTCCGTGTCGCGGATACGAGATTCCGAAGCGGATAGATTTTCCGAAGAAATATCCAGGCTTTTCATGGTGTAATCTAATCTGTTTTGTATGGCGCCCAATTTGGAGCGCTGGTCTGTAACCGAACTTATGGCGCTGTCGAACACGCTGATGTACGAGTCGATAGTGGCTCCACTTTCCGTCCATCCGCTGAGGTTGCTGGAGGCTGCCGCAACCGTAGCGGATAAAGAGGCAAGTCCGCTAAGGGATCCTCCGGTTATTTTCATGGCGTCAATGTTAAACTGGATAGATTGGCCGTTGTTAGCGCCGACTTGTAAATACACTTTATCGGATGAGTAGCTTCCGTTGATTAACTTCTTTCCGT
>JAISRJ010000169.1 GCA_031273705.1 Clostridiales bacterium | reverse complement strand
GGTTGACATAGCCGTCCAAAATTTCCTCTCTCTCGGCAATTAACTCCTCGGATGGTTTAGGTATAGTCGTGTCCGGCTGAAGAGGATCCGGAACGACCGTTGCGACCGCTTGAATTTGTTTCACGCACGCTTTATATTGATTGAACCAATATAACTCGTCGGCATCGGAGCCGTTAAACGGATTGCTAATCCCCGTTAATGTCGATAAATTTATTTGTAGTAACCGTTCCGTTAATATCGTCAATTTCGCCAAATATTCCTCTAAATAAACGATTTGCGCATCCAAGGTCTCCATTTGTACTCTTACCGGTAAATCGTCTAATATCAACAGTATGTCATTTTCCTTTACTTGACTGTTTTCCTGCACCTCGATTTTATTTATTACGCCTTGCGTTGGTATCATAATAAGTCTTTTATCAGTCGTTGAAACAACCGCTTGCATTTTAATAATGCCGGTTTTATGGCTAAACGCCGCCCATAAAAAAGCAACGAATAACAACCCCGTCAAAACACACAATATATAGAACATAAATTTTGGGGGTTCTTTATCGTACAATATACGACTGTCCGTTAATTCATGTAAATCATATACTTTCATTACCGTTCTCCTCGTCAATCAAGATAAAAATATCCATAACGACATCTTCTTGCCGCGTTTCCAAAAACACGGAGTATGTTTCCGTCTTTAACGCGATATCGTTTTCATACGCGTATACGGACATCTTTTCGTGGGCATAGTGCACGTCGGATTGCCGCCCAGCAAATCGCGCGAACAAACAATTCTCTACTCTTAAACTGGGAACGTATATATAGGGCAACGTTACGCTTGACGGCGTTTGCGCCAGCTGAAACATCGCTTCCATATTAAGGGCGGTCTCATCGCGCAAATTGATATCTTTAATGACGTCGTGTATTATTAAGGGACCGCGCGTATCCCAATTTTTTGACTTTATATAGCTGTTCATTCGCTCTAACGTTGTACTTAGATCCTCTTTTTCCTTCAGCCCGATCTTTCTCAATAACACATTGTTGAGAACCAATGTTTTGTTCTCTCTTACTTGTATTTCCTTACCGCTCATAATTCATCTCCTCTTTATTCGTGTCGATAACATTCTTTTTCTTATCGCTTGCGCTCTCTTTATCAATCGGCAAATCAATCCCGATTTGAGATAACCAAAGTTTATAATACTGCCCCTTTTTCGCCAGTAAATTCTCGTGAGTATCCCGTTCCGCAACTTGACCTTGATGCAGAACGATTATTTCGTCACAGTTTCTGATCGTACTAAGTCTATGAGCGATAAATATAGCCGTCATTTTTTGTCGCATTATTATAGAATAGATATGATTTTCACTGACAAAATCCAAATTGCTTGTTCCCTCGTCCATTATAAGCAATTCGGGTTTTTGATCAATGCGCGCGCAAGCGCAAGCCGCTGTTTCTCTCCGCCGGATAAATTCAATCCGGCTTCCTCTAAGTAAGCGTCATATTTGGCGGGCATTCTATTGATGAATTCATCGCAACCGACCATTTTGCAGACGTCAATGATTTCGTTGCGAGTTGCTGTGGGATTGCCTACCTTAATATTGTCGATTATACTTCCGCTGAACAAGTCAACGTTTTGTTGTACATAGGCGATTTTCCGCCTGAACTCATGTAGATTCAATTCGTCTAGGGAATATCCGTTCAAGATAATTTCACCGCTTTCAGGTGCCCATAATCCTAGTATTATTTTCGCCAGTGTTGTTTTTCCGCTGCCGCTTTCTCCGACGATCGCATATTTCTTGTTCTTCTCAAACCGTAAATTTATATCGCGTAAAATAGGTGCCCTTTTACCGTATCTAAACGTTATTTTTTTTATTTCGATATTACCGTTTAATGAAAGCGGTATGGTATTGCCGTTGGATTCGGGTTTGTTTTCGTAGATCTCAGAAAGCCGTTTCATTGCTATCGAGGCTTCTTGAATTGATATTTGCAAACCGACCATTCTGCTTATCGGATCCATGAAGAATCCGGCTAAGGACGAAAAAGCCATAAGCGTGCCCAAAGACATCTTTCCATCCATAACAAAAGTTGCTCCGACCCACATCATAACGAGATTCCCCACAGTTCCTATTAGACCGGATATACTGCTTTGAAAGTTAGACAACACGCCTTCTTTGTAATCGGTTTTAAGCGTTGCAATAAATCTAGTTTCTAATTGCTCCAAATTCTCATCTTCATTAGCGTTTGCTTTTATCGTTTCTACGCCGCGCAAACTTTCAATCATCAGAGAATTCAATTTTGAGTTCTGTTCCATCTCGATAATATTCAAGGCTTTATAGGGGCGTTTGAAAATATATACTAATATTATACTGATAATAACCAGAATAACTACGATAATAAATAAAGTAGTATTCATAAAATACAGAATAATCCCCGACGTTATCGCCAGAACTATATCGATGATTAAAGAGAGGATTATGCTTGTGACAACTCCTTTTATCGTGGTCGCATCCGAGAACCGCGTCAATATATCGCCCACATGACGGGTACCAAAGAATTTCATCGGCAAAGTGATAACATGTTTATAATATCCCAACATAAGAGGTATATCGATTTTTTGCGATAAATGCAATAAAACATGCTGCCTAATAGCCGATACGCCTATTTGAACTATTGCGAGAATGAGAAAACCAATACAAAAGATCGTCAATTGATTATGTAGGCTGTATGGCAAAATCTCATCTATTAACAGCTTGTTAAAAAACGAGCCGACTATACCCAATACAGTCAGTATTACGCTTGCAACAATAGCCGCCGCAAACAATCGTTTTTGCGGGGAGAGTAATTGCAAAAACAAACTCAATATAGGCTTATTCGACTTTTTTTCCGGCACGAAGAGATTAGTAGGTTTGATCAGTACAAGCGTAAACGTGAACGATTTATAGAAATCTATCAGCGTAGTTTTAACTATGCCCTTTGCCGGATCGGCGTATATTATTCGGTCATTCCTTATGCTGTGTATTACGACAAAATGAGTTAATCCCTCCTTTGTAATAATATGTGCTATTGCGGGCAATCTAAACTTTGACACAAAACCCGCTTCTGATACTCTGACGGCTTTCGCATCAAAACCAAGCATATCCGCACCATACAAAAGCCCGTCCAAGGTCGTACCTTTTGTATCCGTGCCGCACAGATCTCTCAGTTTGGAAATGCTGATATCTTTTTTATAGTAAAGGCATACGGTAGCGAGCACCGCCGCCGCACAGTCCGTTACATCATGTTGTTTTACACAAGCAAATTTACGCATACACTTAACAACCTATATTGTTGCTCATATTGTACCCCCCCCCCCTTGAACTTTGTCAAGCGTTTTAAGCCTGTTTTTTTAACTTATTCAAATCTTTTCAGGCTTTTTGTAACAAACAGCGCAAATAACGGCGCACCATCCGTCATTCGCACCGCCCGAACAACTGCCGCCCTAGGGCGGCAGTTGCAGATTGAGCGGCATTCCGGATAGGTCAAAATAACTCCCTTTTTTTCAGGGTCTCCCTGAAAAAAAGCCCTATGAAAGCTTTTTACGGTGAGTAAAAAGCGTACGGAAAAGGGGTGATTAAAGTCCGACTAAAATTCCGCCATAGGCGGAATTTTACGTTTGGTCGG
>JAISRJ010000164.1 GCA_031273705.1 Clostridiales bacterium | reverse complement strand
AAAAGTCCTCCCGGCTTTCAAAAAATACCTGTATATATCGGAAATCTACGGTCGTGCTGTAAAATGAGAATATCTCCCAGACATTATTTTCATATAATGTATTAAAGGTAATGTATCTATGTTCTTTAAAATAAGCTTCGTCCTGAAAAAAACGCAGCGAGTGGAACATTATATCCTGTCGCATATTATGACCATAAATAATAGTATTAAGATCTTGACGCTCCACACTGTTTTCGTAATCCATGTACAGCCAGCCGGCATCGCTCGGATTCTTGTTTATATCAACGGTCAAATAATATTCATTATCCTTAAAGTGCGTTATCGGATAATCGATACTTGTACCGTCTATTTTCAAATATCCAACTATGTCGTTGTTATTATACTCGGCGCGAAGCTGTTGAAACTCCGGTTGAATCACTTTAGGAGTGGGGGTGGGGGTAAAAGTCGCGTCCGGTATGGGGGTATAAGCCGGTTCTGTCGGAATCGGCTTGGCTACGGCTTGCGCGGCCTCAAACGCTTCCCTCGCCTCACGCGCGGTTTTTTGAGCGTTCGCTTCTTTATATGCCTGATATGCCAGCCAAACGCAGGAAAATACTATAAGAGCGAAACAAAATCTCCTAAAATGCTTTCTGGGTATCACCAAAGTAAATCACTCCTTCTGATAAAACTACGCGATTCTTGAATTTAAATTCCCAATGTCTAGAGGGGAACTTTACAATAATATATCGTCTATTACGGCGTGATAGCTGAGTAACATTAAAAGGAAAAATATTCTTTCGAGTATGTAAGAAGAACGCGTCTATTTCAATTTTAATATTTATTATCGGAGGTATCTGTTAATGTATTTTTTTGTAAAGAGCTTAAGTACGTACGCAATTTACCATTCACGCGCGCGCGGGCTGATCTTACGCGATTACAAACGCGGACGCTGGCAAGCGGATCGTGTGCTTGCAAAAGACGCCAGAGAGAATTTTACCGCTCATGTGGACAACGGAATAATTTACATATTCTGCCAAGATGGTGAAGGGGATATAGTGCTGATTACATACAAAGAATCGGACGCCGTCTTAACCGCTCGCGTAGTGCTGAAAAACCAAAATAACCGGGTACAGAACATCATCCTCTATCCCATAATTCTGAACAATGGATTGACAATAATTTACAATCAACCATCCCCGGAGGAGCGTTGTAATTACCTTACCACGCAAACCATGACAGAAAACGGCGAGTGGTCTGCCCCTACCCGCATAGACAAAAATTGGTCTAACAGTTTTGAAGTGCAGAGAGTAACCGACGACCATCTATTAATTTTCTATCAAACAAGAACGACGGAAAACAATCTGGGTTACAGAGAATTAACCCCCGATCGGCAAGGGCACTTTAACATTTTTTATACTACGAATTATTTCGTGTCAGACACGGCTTATCTTACAACGGATAATGGTATTCATACTTTGTTTGCAGTTAAAAGCATGTTTTCCTGCCAATTGATTTATCGCAGAAACATATCCGGGGAGTTTGGCAATCCCTTTGTAATTTACGAAGCGCAACGCATAGAAAAATGTCTGCTGTTTTTTGTGCATAATAAATTACATATTACGTTTTTGGCGGGCGGACAATTGTACATGTGTGTATCGGAAGATAAAGGCTCAACCTTTTCGAGACCGGCGAGGTATCGAAACAAATTCTGCCAGATTCCGGAGAAGGCGTATTATATCGGACAGACGCCGCAGTCGGAAGAATCTTTGTTCTTAAGACAAATATATGTAGACCGCTCCTGCCCGTGGGACACACAGATCATTCCTGATATATACGAAGATTTTTACGGCGGGGTTGGGGAGCAAGCCGTGGAAATTATTGAGCAACACCTCGATAATAATGAAAGCATGGAGGAATTAAGGATCCAAAGAAATCAAGTCGAGATTCTCCGAAAAAGCATTGAAGAAAAAGATAATCAGATAGTTGAACTTACAAGGCTGGTAAAACAACGAACCGAAGAACTTAACGAATTGACGTTAAGACAACGCGCGTTTATGGAAAAAATCGGTTATTCGTCGCGGAATAATTCGCGCAGGGCTAACCCATCTAGCTTTTCGGCGTATGATGAAAACCCGCCCGACGCATACTATGACGAGGAGTATAAGCAAGATACTTCCGAATCTTATTATACATCACAAAACCAATGGAGTAAACCCGATTCTAACGAAGTTTCCGAGACTGACTGGAAACGATTAGTCGAAACTTATTCCGCAAAGGATGAACAAAATATGTTCTATGGTAATATACGGAAAGTAACGGAGAACGAGCGGAAGCCGTCAGAAGCCGCTTATACTTCGGAGAACGAGCGGAAGCCGTCAGAAGCCGCTTACACTTCGGAGAACGAGCGTAGCCCAGAAACCTCTTATGCTTCGGAGAACGAGCAGAATTGATCTATCTCCCTCTTAATAATCTCCAGCGAACTTTTCCAAAACGCCGGATCGGCGACGTCGATACCCATATATTTTCCAACATCGCGTAGATTCATTTTACCGGTGTTGGCAAGCATTTGTCGATATTTTTTGGGAAAGGAGCCTTTATCTGCCAGATATTGACTGTACAGTCCCTTTGCGAATAGCAATCCATAAGCGTATGGAAAATTGTAGTAGTTGGAGGAAACATAATAGTAATGCGGCTTGCAGACCCACATATAAGGGTGCAGTGTTTCGGAATCCAATCCCGAGCCATAAGCGGCTTTTTGCGCTCGAATCATGATATCTTTTAATTCTGGGGCACTTAGAACCCCTTCGCGCCGACGATTAATTACTTCATCCTCGAACAGAAATCTACTGTATATATCAACTATAACTTGCCCGGATTCCATAATATCTTTTTCCAAAATATACAACGCTTCCGCTTTGGAGGCGTTTTTTAACACATGGTTAGCAAGCATGGTTTCGCAGAAGGTGGAAGCGGTTTCCGCTATTGGCATGGAATAGCCGCGATTCATAAATTTTTCGGTCTTCATGCAGTGATCATGATAGCCGTGCCCCAATTCGTGCGCCATCGTCATTACATCGTCAAAATTGCCGCCGAAGTTTAACAATATTCGTGTCTCTCGAATATCGTTGACAGATGAGCAAAACGCTCCGCCCACTTTACCCTCGTGAGGCAGTACGTCTATCCAGTTATTGTCATACGCGTTTTTGGCATAGCCACGCAAGCTTTCAGAAAAATCGCCAAACACCTCGAATACCAGCTCGGCGGCCTCCGGATAAGTATATTTGCTTTTGCTCTCTCCAACCGGAGCGAATAAATCGTAGAAAGGTAATCCGTCTTTGTGACCCAACAGCTTAGCTTTGTGGCGAAAATACCTTGCGAAATGAGGCAAATATTCTTTCATAACGCCAAACATAGAGTTCAAAATCCGCTCATCCATCCGAGCGTTAAGCAATGTCATTTCCAATACAGATTTATATCCGCGAGTGTCGGATTCTGTGTTAGCTTCGCCCTTAATAGAATTAAGAGCGGCGGCGGCTTTGGTATCAATGTTCTCGTATGACTTTAGTTCGGCTTCATAGGCGATTTTTCGTTCGGCGGCGGAAGGACTGTTTGCCAGATTGCGAATGACAGTCAACGGCTGTTCCGTCTCCTTACCGTCTTTTACCAAACGAACCATTAAGGTACCCGTTAATTGCTCCCACAATTTCTGCCAGGCGTCCGAACCGGTACCGCGCAGCCTGGCTAACAAAATCTCTTCTTTCTCCGTAAGCAAATACTTGCTTTCATCACGCATTTCGTTAATCACAAAATAATATTCCGCCAGCTTCGGATCATTCACCGCCGTTTCCCAATCTTTCACACCAGACAAAAAATTTCTAAACACGGTGTTGGGACCGCTCAATTCATTTAGCGAGGTATTCACCCGGTCGAACATTTTCATAGCGGCGGCGTTCTCGCAATCCACAGCCAAGACCAGATTGGCATAGTCAACCATTTTATGAAATCTCTCTAATGACTCTACCTTTTTTATAAAATTCAAAATCAAATCGGCCGCGTCTTTTGGCTGCGAATCGGTTTTAAGGTTAGTTTCAGTCCATTGCTTTATTTCTGCCAGAGCAACTGATAGATCTTTTAAATCCCTTATAAATTCCGCGCTCTCAAACGAACTGTACAGCTCGTTCAATGACCAGGTGTTTCCCATAAAACCCTCCTTGGTATTTCTTCATTTTATCAAATTTGCTAACATTATAGCATACAAATTTTTAGTTTACCAAGATTAGATTTACCAAAAAGCGCGGGACTTAACTTTTGCGTTACTATTCATTCTCCAGGAGAAGTCTTGTGAATTATTGTTAAATCTATATAGTTATGATATACTAAAGCCGCCTGATTTTAAAGTATTATTTTTGCGTATTTTCAGATACTAGTTGTGTATGGAAAACTACCACACAGGAGGAAAAAGTATGGTATCTTCTATCGATTTAGACGAACTAAAGGAAATTATTGATTCGACTCACGGCGATCCGCATCATATTTTAGGTATGCATGAAGTTGTTTCGGGTATGAAGCGCGTTTTGGTCGCTCGTGTTTTCATTCCTCAAGCCAAAGAAATTATGCTATTTGACCCAGCCGATCAAACTTCTCGTTATCCTATGGAAAAAATTCACACCGACGGTTTTTTTGAAGTTATAATAAAAGATCGAAGTGAATGGTTTTTGTATAAATTAGAAATCGTTGGTTTTGATAGTCAATGGGTGTCTTACGATCCATACTGCTTCTCACCTGTGATTTCCGAGCTGGACAGATACCTGTTTGGTCAAGGCACACATTATGAAATCTATAATAAAATGGGCGCGCACTTTGTAAGCCATCAAGGTGTGGATGGCGTCGTTTTTTCGGTTTGGGCGCCCAACGCCAAGCGCGTTAGTGTAGTAGGCGACTTTAACGCCTGGGATGGGCGGCGTGGGCTTATGCGCGCGTTAGGTTCGTCAGGTATTTGGGAATTATTTGTACCTGGATTATCGCAATATGACCGATACAAATTTGAAGTAAAAACTAAATTCAATCAATTGCTCCAAAAATCCGATCCCTACGCAAATTTTTCTGAACTTCGACCAAGCACGTCCTCTCTGGTTTACGATATAAATAAATATAAATGGAATGACTCAGATTGGATTAATAGTCAAAAAAATCGAACATTATCCATTCCGATGAATATTTACGAAGTGCATCTTGGTTCCTGGAAGCGCGGCGAATACAATCGCTTCTTAACCTATACCGAACTGGCCAAGGAATTAATCCCCTATGTAAAGGATATGAACTACACCCATATACAATTAATGCCAATTGAAGAACACCCGTTTGACGGCTCGTGGGGCTATCAACTAACAGGATATTTTGCGGCGACCAGCCGCTATGGCAATCCTGATGAACTTATGGCGTTTATAGATCTCTGCCATCAGAATAACATCGGCGTTCTGCTGGATTGGGTACCGGCGCATTTTCCTAAAGACGAACACGGTTTAGGCCGATTCGACGGCACCGCGTTGTATGAGCATGAAGATCCGCGTAAAGGCGAGCATCCTGATTGGGGCACATACATATTTAATTATGGGCGCAACGAGGTAAAGAATTTTCTAATCGCAAACGCAATCTTCTGGGTCGAAAAATATCACATAGACGGTCTGCGCGTGGACGCGGTAGCATCCATGCTGTATCTGGATTATGGTAAGCAAGGCGGTCAGTGGATACCCAATCAGTACGGCGGCAACCACAACTTGGAAGCTGTCGAATTTATAAAACACATGAACTCGATTTTGCATAAACGCTGCCCGCAGGCGATAACCATAGCCGAAGAGTCTACTGCTTGGTCGGGTGTGTCGCGGTCGGTGGATCACGACGGACTGGGCTTTGACTACAAATGGAACATGGGCTGGATGAACGACTTTTTAACATTTATATCAAAAGAATCCATTTACAGAAAATACCACCATAACAATCTTACATTTGGTATGGTGTACGCCTACACCGAGAATTTCATCTTAGTCTTATCACACGACGAAGTTGTTCATGGTAAATGTTCTTTAATAAACAAAATGCCGGGTGACTTGTGGCAGAAATTCGCTAACCTGCGGGTGTCGTTGGGATTCATGATAGGACATCCGGGAAAGAAATTATTGTTTATGGGCGGCGAGTTTGGGCAGTTTGACGAGTGGAACGAAACCAAGAGTTTGGATTGGTTCTTGTTAGAGTATTCGCACCATAAGCAAATGCAGGACTTCGCCAGGGCTCTAAACCGTTTTTATCTGGATGAAAAAGCGTTGTGGTACGACGACTTCTCGTATAAAGGATTTGAGTGGATTAATTCCGGCGATTGGGAAAAAAGTCTTGTGACATTCTTCCGAAGAGGCGAAACAAAGGACGACGTAGTATTGTTCGCTTGCAACTTCACGCCTGTGCCGCTGCTGAGGCATAGAATAGGGTGCCCGTTGCTCTGCGATTATGTAGAGGTAATGAACAGTGACGATTCAAAATACGGCGGCAGCGGTATAGTAAACGAGTCCGTGATACAAGCGGAGCATATCCCGTGGGATGGGCGGCAATATAGTATCGGATTGAAAATTCCGCCGTTGGGCGTGACTATTTTAAAACCAAAATTTTGACCGCTTAACGACCCCGGCACTTAGCGTCGGGGTCGTTAACAGCGGCTACAATCCTAGCCAAGAAATTGCCCGCCTTAACACTGGAGAGCTTCAGACTGTCTGCCACAGGCAGACTAGGTGTTGGCACCGTGGGTATAACATCCTGTTTAAAAGAAACGATTTAGATCAAAAGATTATGCACGTTATTTACATTGTAGCATATATATACATAAGGACAAAGAGTCAATCGTAATGTTCATCATGATATTGGCGGAATGGCTCATGTTCATCATAATATTGGCGGAATGACTTATGTACTCCATTTGGGATGGTACAACAGACTGAAAAATATAATAAGGAGGTGTTTACGATTAAGCAAAAAACAAGTGGGATTATTGAAAACAATGGATCACTGGTATTTTCCCCAGATTCAAGTTTAGCTGGCGACGCCGGAACTGGTTATCCACGACTTCTGACATTGAGACATAATGGTGTATCCAATGGTATGATCATTATCACGTTTGATTATACAGCGGTTATTAATGGATCTCAAACATGGCCGTTTTATAGAAGTACAGATGGGGGCAGCACCTGGGAGCATTATTCGGATTTCATTGGTTCTGATGTCGGATACCCAAGACTAATGAATCCTATGATTTTTGAAGTACCTTTTAAGATGGGATCACTTAGCGAAGGTACGCTTCTTTTGACTGGCAATTTAAAACCGGAAGATGAATCAACGACAAATATCATAATATTTCAAAGTAAAGATCTAGGGCAAACATGGAGTTATTTAAGTATGGTAGATAAAGGTGGGCCCGCTATTTACGATCCTTCTCCAAGCTCGACGACAACTGCCGTTTGGGAGCCATTTCTTGCTGTAAGTGCAAAAAATGAGCTTATAGTATACTATTCTGATGAACGTCAGAAAGATAAAGGCATTTTACAAGCATTAGTTCAACGTATTTCGCCAGACGGCGGTATAACATGGGGTGAATTAATTAACGTTGTGGGCATTCCTAATAAAAGTGATAGACCGGGAATGATTACGATGACAGATCTACCAAATAATACAAAACTCATAACGTATGAAGTAGTTAATCGCCCTAGCTTAAATCAAGACTCTGCTCAGGTTTATTTCAAGACATCTCCGGACGGAACCACATGGGATTCGGAAGATCTTGGAGTACCAATAACAGCAATTGACAGTCACGCCATAGGAAGCTCTCCATATGTAAAATGGATAGATAACGGCGAGGTCAACGGCATAATCGTCGTCGGAAGCAAATGGGCGCTGGATCCTAACGGCAATATTGAAGAAGGACAGAATTTTTACGTGAATAGAGATTTAGGTCAAGGATATTGGCAGAGACTCCCAATGGCCGTATCCTTTGATTCCGCGGACGATTCAGCATATTTAACAGGAATGAGCCAGTCCTTGGAAATAAATTTTGATGGAACTTCATTGCTTCAAGCTGTTAATGTACAAAATGAAATTACGAAGTTAAACGACATTCGAGTTGGAGCGTTGCCAATATATCCTGTTATCTATGAAGCCGAAAACGCTTCTCTGACAAATGTGCGTCAGGTTGCTCATTATGATGCGTCAAATAGCTTAAAGATCGGTGATATTAATTATTCCGATAGCAGCATTCTATTTTCAAACATTATTGCGCAACAATCTGGTCAACATTATATAAATATTCGTTACGATAATGGAAGTGGTGATATTTGCACACATTTTCTAATTGTAAACAGCGATGAGCCAATTAAAATAGAATATTCGCCAACTAAAAATTGGGGAAGATTTCTATGGAAATCAATACCAATTGCGCTTAATCAGGGAATAAATTCTATAAGAATACGCGAAAGTATTGGCTTTACAGAAATTGATTGTATCCAAGTATATTATGAACCATCAGTTTAATTGAATTTCATAGCTTAATATTACTCTTGGATCAATTCAATTTCTGGTAAATTTATTGACGTATTGAAAGATTTTAAATAACGAGTACAATAAAAATAATGAAGATAAGAAGGATAAATTATGAATAAATTATCGGATGCTCCTCGTCCCCCGATTAACCAAGGTATAGATAAAGATAATCAAATGGTTTTACGCCATACTACGATTTACAATTCCCTTCTCGCACATATAACAGAAGATCTCGGTGATGCTTATTATGCAATAAACCCTTATGGAACCGCTCCTTTATCTGGTTACATTGGTGTATGGGCAAAAGATACAAGCCCTATTCGTGTCCAGATTTCTGACGATATTGGCTCTATTCCAGTAGATTACAGCTATACACCTACTGCTGGAGCAAATTTGATACCGCTGCTTGGCATTTCAGCTGACGCCGCTAATAAAGTCACAGTTACCGCACCGGGCTTAGGAACTTCGGTGGCTATGGTAATTACTAATCCTCTGCCTCCAAGTGACGAGACTATACCAACGCCTCCGGCAGATAATGTTTTCACTGGATTTCCAACAATAGAAGTGACTATACCATCAGCTAATCCTCCAAAAACAGTCATTGACTTGTATTTTCTTTCTTTTGCTGATCGATATAATATTGGTCTTGACGAAAACGGAACTGTTAGGTGGTATACCACATTGGAAATCCCTGCCGGGAACCCAGAAAGATTTTCAAATGGGCATTTTTACGCAACTTCTAATAAATTTAATTTTCTAAAAATTTTGTATGAATTTGATATGGTCGGACGCGTATACAATGTTTATATTTTTGATAACAGGGTCCACCATTCAATCCTTGAACTACCGGATGGAAATATTTTAATACCGTCGGAATATACTGGGACCACACTGGAAGATGGTTTATCCATTGTAGATATTAATACAGGGTTAGAAACCGCTTATTATGATATGAGAAGCGTACTAGACACCAAAAGGATACCAAAACCAAGGATTGAAGACGAATTAGATTGGCTTCATATCAATCAATCGTATCTTGATATTAAGAACAACCTTTTTGTTTGTTCAGCACGTCATCAATGCGTTTTTGCGGTTGATGCCACAACTTCAGAATTATCATTTATACTTGCCAACCAGCAGGGATGGGGAGTGGAGTTTGAAAAGTTTTTTTTAACCCCGGTTGATTCGTCAGGCACGCCTTTGTATGATTTATCAAATCCAGTTGATATTGATAAAGCCGATAAAGAATTTTGGCCGTGGGGACAGCATGACGTATATGAGGTTCCTAATGAAACTAAGGGTATTGCGGACTTCCTCCTTTTTGATAATGGAAATTACCGCTCGCGCGAGGACGCCAAAGCGTTGCTTCCCAATGATAATGCCAGTCGGTTGATCCATTATAGGGTTGATTTGAACAAAATGACGGTCATGATCGTGTATGAATATGGAACAACTGAAGTTGGTAAGAGAGGCTATAGCTCATATGTATGCAACGTGCAGATTCTTGACAATAATAATTACTTCATTAATTTTGGTGGAATCCTTATTGACGAGAACGGAAGATTAACATCAGTTGGACCAGGCATTACCGATATAGTTGACCCTCTTGATGGGAAAATGGTCCTGGGGAAAGTATTGGCGCAGGAAATTGATCCAATCAGCAATAAAGCTTTGATTGAATTTACATGCACTTCTGGTAAATATAAAACTCTAGACACAGATGGACCGGCATACCGTACAGCATTCTTTAGCTTCCGCTCCCATAAGTACACTATGCTTCCTTAATATGTAAAAATTAGGAATAAAAAAGAGAAAAATATATGGAAACATATGGTCAGCGCCTAAAAACGCTGGCTTTTACTTTACGAAACGCCCGTGCGCCTACCCCTCTTTTTGTTGACACCGTGCGGCTTATGTGATAATCTGTATTTGTTGGTGAACGTACTGTTTGGGAGAGGTATCGAAGTGGTCATAACGGGGCTGACTCGAAATCAGTTTGGGAGCAATCCCACGTGGGTTCGAATCCCACCCTCTCCGCCATTAGGGACAAATGCGAACCCGACCCGGGTGTTCATCGTATGGGGGGCGTTCGCGTTTGTTTTTTAGTTGGAGTAATAAAAGTTAAACAGCGAAAGGAATTGCCGTGATTAAGGTATCTAATATCAACAATACCTTCAAAATAGCAAAGCGCGGCAAAGGCGCGACAGGCGTGAATATGTGCGAAATATCGGCGTGGTTTTCGGTCAACGCAACCGGCTTTGGTGAGATGTGCCGATTATTGACAGTGTTCACCGTGCTTACAGCAGACCGCTTGCGGGCTTAACAAAATCAAAAATTTTGAGAGGGTTTGGGATGAAATCAACGTGACACAAAAATCGGTTTTCTAGGGATGAAATTATCATAAGTTAATTACACAAAAATCGGTTGCCATTGCGTTTTTAAAATTGCTTTGATA
>JAISRJ010000123.1 GCA_031273705.1 Clostridiales bacterium | reverse complement strand
ATAATAGTAACATCTTCGCGCATAATAGTAACATCTTCGCGCAGAAGATAACACTATTATAAGAAAAAATTATATGCAATTGACCTTGGATAATGATAGTCTCCCGGTATACGAGGCTTTAGCCAGTGAAGTTCGTCTCAAAATATTGCGGCTTCTATGCGAGCAGAAAATGAATGTGAAAGACCTGGCCGCCGAATTGCGTTTATCCAGTCCCATAATGACTATGCATGTGCGAAAGCTGGCAACGGCGGGGCTGATTAAGACTGAGCGCGTTCCAGGGAAATCCGGTTCGCAAAAACTTTCAGCCCTTGCTGTTGATAATATTGAGGTAAAGTTCCCTAAACGTATTATCGAATCATTTAAAATTCATGAGGTGCATATTCCTGTTGGGCACTATGCCGATTATAAGGTTGAACCCACATGCGGATTGGCTACATTGGAAGGCTTTGTCGGCAACGTAGACGACATTCGATATTTTAGCGATCCAAAACGCGTGAATGCCGCAATAATCTGGTTTTCCAAGGGATTTGTAGAGTACAAAGTCCCCAATTTTCTTTCCTCTGATGAAAAGCCGGAAATGCTGGAACTCAGCTTTGAAATTTCTTCAGAATTTCCTTTTACAAACAATAATTGGCCATCCGATATACATTTTGTTCTTAATGGTCAGGAATTAGGTTGCTGGACCAGTCCGGGGGATTTTGGAGATACGCGTGGTATATATACTCCTGCCTGGTGGCCTTTGGATATCAACCAATATGGTTTGCTCAAAAAACTTTTGGTCACAACTCATGGTACATATATGGATGGTGACAAGATTTCCGGCGTCAGTATAAAAGACATTGATGCATATAGAAGCGTTTATACCTTTTCTTTAGCAGTCAGGGAAGGATCGCCACACGTCGGAGGGCTGACTATTTTTGGTAAAGGCTTTGGCAATTATGATGACGACATTGTAGTACGTATGTACTATTCAAATATATGAATGCGAACTATAATTTAGTAAAAACATTATCGGAAGCGATGATGTTTTTTATTTTGATTTTGTTTTTTACTTAGATTTTAACGCGACGTTGATAAAACGTGACTTTTAGGAAATGCTAACTTGGGGATACTAAAGTTTTAAAGCATTTTCTACAACGACAATATAATTAATAAATATATTAATTGTATTGCGCAAAATCAGAAATTAAATTACATTTTTATTATTGACAAAGCAGCATGTTCTGTATATAATTAAATTGCGATTCTCGAAAAAATAAGTAACAAGTAACAAGTTATTTAAATTTAGCTAAAAATTCTAAAAAATGGAGGTTATTATGAAAAAGTCAACATCTGTAAAACTGGCTGCTATTCTCCTTGCCTTGTCGCTTGGGTTGCCTGCCTGCAGCCAACAGCTTCCTGACAGTCCAACCGAACAAGCGTCACCCGAAGCGTCTGCTTCTACCAACGTCGCGGAAACATCGAATCCAGAGGAAACAGCCGAATCATCGAACCCAGAGGAAACATCCGAATCAATAGAACTCAGCTTTTGGAACAATTTCACTGCCACAGATGGTGAAGTATTGGCGGAAATTATCGAAGAATTCAATCAAACCAATGACAAAGGTATAAGTATAACAATGGATGTTATGCCCGAAAAGAATTTACCCGATAAGCTTCCTTTGGCAAGAGCATCCAAGACCGCACCGGATTTTTTTGCGGTTGGCGACGCTTTCTTCGCCAGCTTCGTGTCTAATGGAACAGTTAACGATTTGAGTTCTTTCTTTGATCACGAAGGTGTCGACAAGGCTGATATTAAAGAAGGAGCATTAGTGACGACTCAAGTAAACGGCGCTCAATATTTCCTTCCAATGACTATTACGGGACATTATCTCTACTGGAACAAGGATTTATTTGCGGCCGCTGGTTTGGATCCGGAAACGCCGCCAAAAACTTGGGAAGAAGTAGAGCAGATGGCGGTAGCCGTCAGCGCGATCGGCGATGACATTTACGGCATAGGTTTTCCCGTGGGCGCTCAATTCGCTTACCATGCCTTCAGCAACTGGGCATTGGCGTACGGCGGGAAAGTATTCAACGCAGATCAGACGGAATCCGTACTTAATTCATCTGAAAACTTGCAATCTTTGCAGCGCGTTCAGGCGCTTGTCAGAGACAAAAAAGTGTCTCCGGAGGCTCCCAAAGCGTCGGATATTAACGATCTGATGAACGCTGGGCGGATTGGAATGCAGCTTAACGGTCCTTGGGGCAACGGAAATCTACGCGGTAATGGCATTAACTATGGAGTCACGGTCCTTCCACACGCCGATGGTAAGGAACCTACCGCATACGCGGGTGGTGTCGGCTTTGCTATCCCCACTACAACGGATGCCAGTCGAATCGCGGCAATTTACGAATTTTTCAAATATTGGTATGACACTGATGTTCATGCCGAATGGACGAGCGCCTGTATCGCAACGCCTTTTGTTATATCGACCACTGAGAAAGAAGAAATTAAAAATGACCCTATACTGTCGATTATGTCCAGTCAGGTCGCGTACTCCGAACCGTTTCTTCCCGGAAATCCTAACAGTGTTAATATAGTGTTGGAAATACTCAGTCCTATGTTAGAGGCTGTTCAGTTGGGTGAAGACCCCGCTGCGGCGCTTGAGACGGCAGATCAGGCTTTAAGGAACATATCGTAATTATACCCACAAGCGAAAGCATTTGCCATCCATAATGTCATTGGCAAATGTTTATGCTCGCGAGTATAACTATTATTCTAAAGGGGTAGAGGTAATCCTCTGCCCCCATTATTGTTATGATGAGGTGCGGATGTTGCATTTGCTGAAACGTATTTTAAATTATTGGAACACACCACGCCGAGCGGCTTTTGTCTTTATAATACCTTCAGCGGTTTTATTAATACTATTTGTATTTTTACCGTTGCTGGGCACACTTGTATTTGCTTTTTTTGACATGGATATTTTCTTTAATAATATTTCTTTTTTAGGGCTTGAAAACTTTGTCCGTTTTTTTAAGGACCAACGAGCAATCAATAGTATGCTTCACACATTCTACTACTCAATTTGGGAGGTTCCTTTGCAGGTCATAGTTGGTTTGCTGCTGGCGGTGGCATTGCAAAAAAACTCATTATTTAATAAATTCTGCCGTTCGATTTTTTTTATCCCTGTTGTATGTTCTACAGTTTCCGTAAGTATTATTTGGAAAATTATATTAAGCAATAATATAGGATTCGCAACCTACTTGATTTCACAGATGGGTATAACCGCACCGGGATTTCTCACCGACGCAAAGTATGCTTTACCTACGGTGGCGCTCACAACTGTTTGGAAAAACTTTGGAATGACATTAGTGATTCTTCTGGCGGGTATTCAGTCTATATCGCCATCTCTTTATGAATCCGCCGAGATCGATGGCGCAAATGCCAAACATAAATTCTTCCGCATTACAATACCTCAGTTGCTGCCGTCGATTGGTTTTTGTTTGCTGACAAACTTTATCGGATCTATGCAAGTGTTTGACGCCGTATTTCTTATGACGGGCGGCGGGCCTCAATTCCGTACAGAAACGGCAGTTCAATATATCTATGTCAGAGGTTTCAGCGCGCCCTATCAGTTGGGCTACGCCTCTGCCGTATCTTGGATATTGTTTATTATTATAGCTGTAATCACAATGGCAATGAACCTTTTTCTAAATAAAAAGGAACGTCAATACAACTGATGGGGGCGCCGCATGAGCATTCGGATATCAAAGCTGATTAATAAGATCGTCATGTTGTTTATTTCGATAATTGTTATATTCCCATTTATATGGTTGTTTATAACGTCCTTCAAATTAGAGAAAGATATTGTTACTTGGCCTCCTAAATTGCTTGCGGATTCCTATACCCTTAACAGTTATTTAAACGTTTTCCGTACAATCCCATTATTTTCCTTTATTAAGAATACGGTTATCTTCGCGGGGGGCGTAGTGATTTCTCAATTACTTTTAGATTCCATGGCAGCTTATGCTTTAGCTCGTCTTAACTTTAAAGGCCGTAAACTTTTTTCATATTTAATTTTACTCGCAATGATGATTCCCTTTCAAGTTTACATGATTCCGTTGTTCTTTTTGGTTCACTTTATGGGATTATTGGATACATACGCAGGTTTGATTATTCCACGTATGGTAATGCCTTATGGAATCTTCCTAATGAGAGCCAGTTTTGTATCTTTACCCAAAGACTTGGAGGAAGCCGCTCGCATTGACGGACTTAGCGAGATTGGCATATTTTTTAAGATTATGCTGCCTCTCGTAAAGCCCGGATTGGTGACGTTGGCAGTCATTATCCTGATGAACAACTGGAATGATTTGCTTTATCCGATGATGTTAACCAGCAACCCTCAGATGCGTACCCTGTCCGCAGGTTTGGCGCTGTTTACCGGTGAGAATATCCAACTTTATGGACCGGTACTGGCGGGAACAGTCATATCGATATTGCCTCTGCTTCTTGTATATGCCCTGGCTCAGAAATACTTTGTCATTGGCGTCGCCACATCAGGCATGAAAGAATAACGCTATAATTTGGCTTCACAATAGCTTCGTATTTTATCATGACAATATGTTTGAGGTGGTTCTTTATGAAACCTAATATTATCTTAATTATGACAGATCAACAGAGGGCGGATCTTCGCAAATCCTGCGGTTATCCGCTGGATACTATGCCTTTTTTGGATAGCTGGGCTAAAGGCGGAGCGGATTTTCGTATGGCATATACCGCTAATCCTACATGTATGCCCGCGCGAGTTAGCATGTTTACAGGGCGCTATTCCGGCAGTCACAGGGTTAGAACAAATCATAACGAAGCGGATGCTTATTATACCCAGGACTTACTGGATTTACTTAGGAAGCATGGCTATCGCACCGCGTTGTGCGGAAAAAATCACTCACATCGGAAACCAGAGGATTTTGATTTTTTTGAATGTAACGGTCATCAGGGCAATGAGGAAGGCGAGGACAAAACCCCGGACGAGATTAGTTTCGGAAAATGGTTAAATTATCTACAGCATATGGAGAGTCACAAACCATCCCCCGGCCGAGTCGAGTTGCAACATCCATATCGCAATGTCAGTTCCGCGCTGCGTTTTATTGATGGAACCGCAAGGGGTACTCCTTTTTTTATTTGGCTGTCCATTGCCGAGCCACATAGCCCCTATCAAGTTCCGGACCCTTATTTTAATATGTTTGAGCCGAATAGTTTGCCGGCTTTGACCACCGGTACCCAACATCTTTCCTTTAAAGGTCCACGTTTTGAATGGCTGCGCCATCGCTGGGAAGATGTGTTAGCAGGGGATATTGATCAACGTATTTTACGCGTTCGTTCCAATTATCACGGTATGCTGCGACTAATCGACGATCAGTTTAAACGCCTGATTCAAGGTTTGGAGAGTCGAAATTTGACCGACGATACGCTGGTTGTATTCTTGTCTGATCATGGGGACTTCGTTGGAGAATACGGTCTTATTCGTAAGGGTGGCAATCTTGCCGAATTGTTGATACGTATTCCTATGATATGGCGCGGACCAGGCATAACCCCACAAGGAGAGATAAACTCCGCCTGCGTCAACATTGTCGATTTGCTGCCAACCATCTGCGACTTGCTTCAAATTAATTCTCCGTTAGGTTGCCAGGGCAGGAGTATACTCCCTCTTTTACAAAATCGAGATATTCCGCCCGGGGAATTTGACGTCGCCTACTGCGAAAATGGATTTTCCGGTTTATATTGGGATGAGAAAGATAATTTTACACCTTTAGAAGAGGGTGCAATGGGTAAAGATCCAATATTCTTCGACTGTTTGAATACTTGGACCCAGTGTGGTCAAGTACGCATGGTTCGCAAAGGCGATTACAAGCTTCAGATGGATATGATGGGTACCGGCTATCTTTATAATCTTAGCGAAGATCCCCTAGAATTAAACAATCTTTGGAACGAACCTTCCTATCTGCAAATTAAGACTTATATGTTGGAACTGTTAAGCAGAGAGATGCTCCGCCAATGTGACAGCCTTCCTTACCCACGACGTCGTTATCGAGTTAAACTTCATCCTATGGGGTATTGGGATCAGACATACAATTGCGGAGATACCGGAGTAAGTCAAGCTCCTGAGTTGTAAAAATATTATCATGAAAAAATATTATCACCTATAGTGAGGACGGACTTAATGGAACTCGCAACCTTAAAAACCGAACGGGATTTTATAATATGCCAAATTGATCCTCGTATTTACGGATCCTTCGTTGAGCATATGGGAAGAGTAGTATATGGCGGAATTTTCCAACCTGAGCATCCTTCTTCCGATTTGCAAGGTTTCCGGCAGGATGTGCTGGAGCTTGTTAAGAATTTAGATTTATCTGTTATCCGCTACCCAGGAGGAAATTACACCTCAAGCTATCACTGGGAAGATGCCATCGGTCCGATAGAGCAGCGTCCGATTCGTCTCAATCTGGCCTGGAAAGCTATAGAACACAATACATTCGGGTTGAATGAATTTATGCAATGGATAAAAAAAGTTGGGGCCGAACCTATCATAACCTTGAACTTGGGAACGCGAGGAATTGATGACGCGCGAAACATGGTGGAATACTGCAATTTTCCCGGTGGAACACATTGGAGCGAACTTAGACGTAAACATGGCGTTGAACAGCCTTATGGAGTTAAGTTATGGTGTTTGGGCAACGAATTGGACGGTTCATGGCAGTTAGCCGCAAAAACGGCGGATGAATATGGACGCCTGGCTAACGAAACGGCAAAAGCAATCAAATGGATAGATCCATCCATTGAAACGATAGCTGTTGGCAGTTCTACTCCGCGCATGAACAGTTTTCCGGAATGGGATCGAAAAGTTTTGATGGAATGTTATGATAACGTAGATTACCTCTCTCTGCATAATTACATTAACCGGATGCAAGAAGAAAACCTTGCTACTCCGAATGGGCGGGAACCAGACGACATTGCGACATATTTATCTCGCTCATTGTCATTTGACCGGCAAATTGAGCAAGTAATCTCCACTTGTGACTTTGTCGCCGCTGTGAAGCGCAGTAATAAGAAAATGTATTTGGCTTTTGATGAGTGGAATGTGCACCGTTATTCAGAACTGCCTTATGAACAGTGGAAAACAGCGAGCCCTATTGACTGGTGCCATTTCACGATGGCGGATACATTGGTGTTCTGTGGAATGCTTTTGTCAATTCTCCGACATGCGGATCGAATAAAAATTGCTTGCCAATCCTTGCTGATCAATACTATTTCACTGATTATGACCGGTGAGGACGGCGCGGCTTGGGTTAATCCAATTTACTATCCAATGCTGCAAGCCTCACAGTATGGGCGGGGTGCCCTGCTCTATAGCCGCATGGATTGCGGCAGTTACGAAAACGCTGTGTATAGTAACGTTCCATATGTGGATCATGTTATCATCCACAATGGAAACGAAATCACCATTTTTGCCTTGAACCGCGCCGAACGCGAGATTATTTTGAGCATATACTTATACGGCTTTAATTTAGAGCGTTTACTAGTACATTCCATCCTGGTATCCGATAACCTGGATGATACAAACACTCAAAAGACCCCGACGCGAATCGTTCCGTTGCAGGATTCCAGAAAGACTATCTTAGATGGCGACGCTATTAAAAGTCACTTGCCGCCTTACTCTTGGAATATGATTCGCGTACAATTACAGACGACTTAAATTTTTACCGAACCTAATATTAATGTGAACGCGACGGAATTTCAATCATCGGCATCATTGCAGAAAGGCGTGATCTTTATATGAATCCTCTTCACTATCCTAATCCGTTAGTAAATTTTCGTGCTGATCCCTGGATATACCGACACACAGATGGGAAATATTATTATACGGCTACAGTTCCATCCTACGATCGTATTGAACTGGTCATCGCCGACACGATAAGCGGCGTTGCGGAAGCGATGCCTCAAACAGTATGGCGCAAACACAAAACCGGCATAATGAGCAACCTGATTTGGGCTCCGGAAATTCATTTTATTCAAGGGAAATGGTATATATACTTTGCCGCCGCACATACAGAGGCGCCTCACCCAATCCACAATACTTTTCAACATCGTATGTATGTACTGGAAGCCGACTCGCCATATGATAAATGGATTGAACTGGGTAGTATTGATACCGGTATGGATAGTTTTTGTTTAGACGCGACTGTATTCATCTGGAAAGACCGACTTTATTATTTGTGGGCACAAAAGGACATTACGATTTGGGGAAATTCCAATGTCTATATAGCGGAAATGCGAAATCCTTGGACACTGATGAGTCAACCCGTGTTGCTGACGAAGCCTGAATACGACTGGGAATGCTCTGTAATTCCTGTATGCGAAGCGCCGTCAGTCCTTATTCATAATCGAAAAATTTTCCTTACCTACTCCGCTAACGCCACCGGCCCTGAGTATTGCATAGGTCTTTTGCGCGCGGATGGGGATAGCGACTTACTTAACCCGGAAAGTTGGATCAAATCTCCAACTCCTGTATTTCAGTCTTGCGTTGAAAACAGAAAGTACGGTCCCGGACATAACAGCTTTACCGTAGCGGAGGACGGGAAAACTCCTATACTGGTCTATCACGTGAGAGATACTGACGACATTACGGGAGATCCGCTGCGGAACCCAGGACGGCATACTTGTGTACAACCGTTTTATTTTGATGAAAAAGACAGTCCAATATTTGGAAAACCACTGCCCGTGAACAAGAATGACCCAAAATGATAAAGCTTATATGTCGTCGCTCAATTC
This sequence comes from Clostridiales bacterium, assembly GCA_031273705.1. Lineage (GTDB taxonomy): Bacteria > Bacillota > Clostridia > Lachnospirales > WQUN01 > JAISGK01. The sequence goes on along the minus strand of JAISRJ010000123.1, from coordinate 3,879 downwards.
GCGGTCGTTCCAGGCGCTTTCACTGGTATTGGCGGCGGAGTGATCATTAAGCCGGCTTTAGAGCTTATGGGTAATTGATAGGAAGGATTATTTTGCCATCATTGTATTTACTCATTAAACCCGTATCCGGTAAATGTAATATGCGTTGCGGATATTGTTTTTATGCTGACGAAGCAAGCAAACGCAATGTTGCGTTTTATGGACATATGAACGTAAGTATATTGCGCTTGATTGTGGAAATGGCATTAGCTAAAGCTAAGAGCGAATGTACATTCGCGTTTCAAGGCGGTGAACCCACGCTGGCGGGACTGAAATTTTATCAAACGCTGGTAAAAACAGTTCAGGAAAAAAATTATAAAAAAATTCCAATCCACTACGCGATTCAAACAAATGGTCTGACGCTTAATCGCGAATGGATTTCATTTTTCATAGAAAATAATTTTCTGATTGGACTCTCGCTCGACGGGAATAAGGAGATACACGATTCACATCGAAGGGAGAGAACGGGAAAGGGCACTTATTCTAATGTTATGCGCGCCGCTCAATTACTCAAAAGCAGCGAAGCTGAATTTAACATTCTCACGGTGGTTACAGCGCAACTCGCGAAGAATATCACAAAAATCTATGGATTTTACTTACGAAACAATTTTTTGTATCAACAGTACATTCCCTGCCTCGAACAGATTGGAGAACAACGTGGACAGTACGATTACTCGTTGACGCCAAGAGTTTACGGTGAGTTTTTATGCGACCTATTTGGTTTGTGGTACAACAGCATTACTAATGGAAAAGCTGTTTACATTCGGTGGTTTAATAATCTCGTTTATATTTTACGCGGTTTTTTGCCTGAGCATTGTGGTATGACTGGGCGGTGCGGCAAGTATTATGCCGTAGAAGCCGATGGAAGCGTCTACCCTTGTGATTTTTATGTTTTGGATGAATACCGCCTTGGATACATTTCGGACGGATTTGAGGCGCTAGATCAAAAACGAGCGGATTTACGATTTATTGAGCGTTCTTTGCACATAGATTCAGCTTGCAAAAACTGTCGTTGGTTCACACTGTGCCGCGGAGGCTGCCGTCGAGATCGTGATGAGTTCGTTGACGGAGTTTTGCCAATTAATTATTACTGCGAAGCGTTCAAATTTTTTTTTGAGCGATGTTATGAGCGGCTTAAATATATTGCGATTAATCTTAGATAATCTCGCGGTTAGACTATGAAATCACAAATTGCCTTTAATCCTGTCCAAACTTCTGTATTGGATTGCTTCCGCCAGATGGTTGGAAAAAATTTGGTCTGATCCGTCTAAGTCCGCGATTGTGCGGGCCAGCCGCAGACATTTGTGATAAGCGCGGGCGGACAGATTCATCCGATCAAAAGCCTTGCGCATGAGTTCTTCTTCCTCTGCGGCAAGCGGACAGTATGCTTCTATCTGAGACGCGGTTAGCTGGGAGTTAAAGCGGATATTTTGGTTTACATAGCGTTGGCGTTGGATTTCGACGGCGGCTGTAACCTGCGCGCGAATTTGCGCCGAGGTTATTGCCGGTTGAGAGGTTTGAAGCGCGGAGTAGTTTACGAACGGGGCTTCGACTTGAATATCGATTCTATCCAGCATCGGACCTGAAATTTTAGAAAGATATTTTGTTATTTCGTTTATAGTGCAGTGACAGCGATCCGACGCGCCGTAATATCCGCATGGACATGGATTCATCGAAGCCGCCAGAAGAAAGAAACATGGGTATGTATACGCCCCGCCCACCCGCGATATGGTTATTTCCCTATCTTCTAACGGTTGACGCAGAGCCTCAAGAGCGGTTTTCTTGAATTCGGGCAGTTCATCCAGGAACAAAACCCCGTTATGGGCAAGACTGATTTCACCAGGCTTAGGATGTCGTCCCCCGCCCGCCAACGACGCTGTCGAAGCCGTATGGTGAGGGGCTCTGAACGGTCTGGTGGTAATTAAAGCCTTTCTATTATTTATCAGCCCGGAAATGCTGTAAATTTTTGTAACTTCCAGACTCTCATCTAGTGTTAATCCCGGTAATATCCCCAATAAACGTTTCGCCATCATGGTCTTGCCCGAACCCGGCGGCCCGATTAATATTATATTATGAAAACCCGCCGCCGCGACAGTCAAAGCGCGTTTAACCGCCGTCTGACCCTTCACTTCTGAAAAATCCAGCGCGTGTTCGCGCTCTGTTGTAAACATTTCCGCGGGATTGACATTGGTTCGCGCCCATTCCCCGGCATTTACCCGCCTTATCAATTCTCCCAGACCGTCCGCGCCCATAATATCCATTTGTGAAACAAGAGCGGCTTCCTCGGCGTTCTCGCGTGGAAGAACCGCTCGGGTATATCCCGCTTTTTTAGCCGCCAGCGCCATAGGCAATACCCCGGTTACTTGTCGTATAGAACCGTCTAACGATAATTCACCCGCAAAAAAAATCCCTTTCAACGCGTCGGGAGTAATAATTCCCATACATGTCAAAATTCCCAAGGCTATAGGCAAATCATACGCCGGCCCTTCTTTTTTTGTATCCGCCGGGGCTAGGTTGACTGTAATGCGCTTTACAGGAAATTGATAACCCGTGTTTTTAATCGCGGTGCGCACCCTGTCTTTGGACTCTTTAACGGCGGAATCCGGCAGACCCACAAGCTCAAACATGGGCATCCCCCGGCTTAAATCCACTTCAACTTCTACTATGTACCCATCTATCCCCTGTATCGCCCCGCTAATTACTTTTGCAAGCATATTTTCTCCTCACAGCATATTTTCTCCTAACTGTACATACGAATCTACGAATCTTTATCCCTTGCGTTTTTCAACATTGTAACACATAATATATTTTATAGAAAGTATCATAATATGGGGATGAGGGTTACAATGAGCGAAGCTCTTTATTTAATATGGTTAAGTATGATTGACGGTATTGGTAAACATAGAATGAACGCCTTGCTTTCTGTATTCGACAGTGCGGAAAATATATATTCCGCCGGAAGAAATGAATTGCGGCATATTTCTGAACTTAAAGAGCGCGATGTCGAAAAAATACTTTCGGCCAGAGATCTGAATAAAGCCGAAGAAACGCTGGATAAAATTAAATCTCTTGGCATATCATATGTAACCCTGAAAGATAGGGAATATCCGCCGTTGCTAAAAGAAATGAGCAATCCGCCCGTTATTATTTATGTTATGGGGACATTGCCGAATAACAGCTTAACAAAAATAAGTATTATAGGAAGCAGACGATGCTCAAGCTACGGAGCGGATGTTACTCGCACACTCACTAAAAATTTAATTGATCACAATATAGTGATAGTCAGCGGAATGGCAAGAGGAATCGACAGCATTGCTCACAAGACCGCTTTAGAATATGGCGGCTTGACCGTTGCGGTATTAGGCTGCGGGTTAGATATTTGTTATCCGCCGGAAAACGCCGAACTGCGCGGTCAAATAATCAATAAAGGCTGTATAATTTCGGAATATTTGCCGGGTATGTGGCCGGCTAAACATTTATTTCCGGAAAGGAACAGAATAATCAGCGGTCTGTCAAAGATTGTGATAGTCACGGAAGCGTCGTTAAAAAGCGGGACTTTGATAACCGCAAGCCACGCTTTGGAGCAAAACAGGGAAGTAATGGCCGTTCCGGGCAATATTACCAGCGCCCTAAGCGAGGGCACCAATTATTTAATAAGTCAAGGCGCGACGGTTGTCACATCATATAAGGATGTATTGAATACACTTAATATGCCGGCATTAGAAAGCCATGCTGAAAAACCCAAAATATCTTCAGAGGGGATACAGATTGAGATTGATTTATATCCGACGGAAAAGTTGGATGAAGATCATCCGGATGATCATCCGGATGATCATCCGG
>JAISRJ010000063.1 GCA_031273705.1 Clostridiales bacterium | reverse complement strand
CACATGCACGTCATCCTTTCAGACCAACTTTTGTGACTGCTTTACGTAAAGTAATTTTATTTCACATTGGGTCTATTGTCAACGAAAACCAGGCAAAACATTCTGATATACTCATATACTCGCAAATAATCCGCTTGCGAGTATAAATCCCCAATTCGCTAAGTATACTTTATTATTGGAAAAAATGGAGGGATTGTATGAAAAAATTTTTGCCGCTGCTTTTTGCTTTAGTTTCGCTGTTGGTGGGATGCCAAGACTCTGAAGCTCAAAAAACGGCGGAGCAAAATACATATGAAAAGATACAGCAAATCTTCGTCAATATGAAAACTTATCAAAGCCAGGCGACAGTCGAGTACAAAAGCAATAAAAGTTCCAATACATATGAGACACTTCAAAAGTGTCGTATAACAGGTGAATACCGTGTGGAAGTGGTAGGCCCCGAGAAGGTAGCCGGAAATATCACGTTATCGGACGGTAAGACCATATATCAGTTTAACACTCGTATTTCTGGCAAGATAGCCGTCGCCACGAATGAAACACAAGAGCGCAGCGAGATTTTTCTTACCAGTTTTATTAAGAATTACTTAAAGTCTATGGAAGTTTCAATCAGTGTCGCAAAGCTAGCTAACGATCCATGCACGACATTGGAAGCTAAAATCCCCGGTGATCATCCGTATTTGTCGTCCGAAAAATTATGGGTAGATAATAAGACTCTTAAACCTGTCAAACTAATTATTTACGATCCGCAGGGCAGTGAGCGCATTATTGTCACATATAAGACATTCGAGTATAATGTGGAATTGAGCGATACAGATTTCACCGCTTGATTTACTGCGTTTAATTCAAAAAGAGAGATATGGGGTAGATTATGTACGAAAGATGCTTTGCCGAAATTAGTTTGAGCGCGATTGCGAACAATGCACGGCTGATTCGCGCCAAAACAAGCAAGAACGCAAAAGTAATGGCCGTGGTTAAGGCGGACGGCTATGGACACGGCGCCGTACAAGTCGCGAAAACCGCTTTGGCAAACGGAGCGGATAATCTTGCGGTAGCTACGGTTGACGAAGGTATGAAACTACGTGAAAATAATATCAACGCGCCTATTCTCACTTTTGGATTTGTGCCGGAGAGTGAAATACCGAACGCTATTGCGCGTGATATTGCTATGACTGTATATTCGGAAGTGTCCGCGGCCAAGATTTCACGTTGCGCGGAGCGAATGGACACTACGGCGCGGGTACATATTAAAGTAGATACAGGCATGACCCGACTGGGTTTTTCCCCCGATAGTCATGCCTGTGAACTTATCCGCCGATTGCCTGGGCTGGATATAGAAGGGGTTTATACTCACTTCGCGGCGGCTGATGAAAAGCGCTTGGAGTTTACATATACGCAATTGAAGCTGTTTGAAGAGTTTGTGGAGCGGCTTCATATAATTGGCGTTAACCCTCGTATTCGTCACTGCGCGAATAGCGCGGGGCTACTTAGAGACTCCGTGTTTCATATGGATATGGTACGCGCGGGAATTATTCTTTACGGTCTCGCGCCGTCGAGGGATGTACCAATTAGGCAGTTAGGATTTAAGCCCGCCATGAGTATAAAGTCGTGTATAAGCATGGTAAAGCGGGTAAATCCGAAAATCGGAGTAAGTTATGGGCGTACATTTATAACGAATCGCGAGACTATAATCGCGACTATACCCGTAGGTTACGCGGATGGCTACAGACGTGTGACTAATAAGGGTCGAGTATTGATAAACGGCGAATTCGCGCCGATACTGGGCAGAGTTTGCATGGATCAGTTTATGGTGGATGTTACGAATATCGACGGAGTAACGGCTGAAGATGAGGTTGTGTTAATAGGCAAACAAGGTGAACATGAGATTGCCGCAGACGACATAGCCGAATTAAGTGGCACAATAAATTATGAAGTAGTGTGCGGTATTAGTAAACGCGTCCCCAGGGTTTATCAATCAAGGGTTTAGTAACTATTTATTAATTCATCGATTAATTGATGAGATTCGTATAAACTTAATAAAACCGGGCACACTTTAAGATATAGTATGTTTGACGGAGTGTGAGAAACGTGCTGGTTAAGAGAGGCGATATTTTTTACGCGGATCTAAGCCCGGTCATAGGCTCGGAGCAAGGCGGCGTAAGGCCGGTGCTGGTAGTACAGAACGATGTAGGCAATCGTTACAGCCCCACGGTAATATGCGCGGCAATTACATCACAAATTAACAAAGCGAAACTGCCCACACATATAGAAATAGATTGCCAGCAATACACATTAGTAAAAGATTCTGTAATCTTGCTGGAACAGGTTCGCACGATCGATAAGAAGAGACTTCGGGAGAAAATATGCCGTCTCGATGAAGGAGTTATGCGCAGAGTTGACAAAGCCCTCCATATAAGTTTTGGGTTAAATTAGTACATAATTAATGGGCTATGCAATGTCGCCCCCGATGGCAGAAATAGCGTCACCCGCCTTCCGGCGGCAGGAATCGCAACATAACAGGCTCGCCCCCGGCGGCGGTAATCGCGCCGACACATCACACAAGGCGCTTATTGGCGCAGACAGCGAGCGCAATTTTCTGTGATGCGCTTAAAATACGAGACCTGCCGCCGGGGGCGGGCTGTTGCGATTCTAAAAAAGATTTCAGCTTGCCGTTCTGAAAGTTTCGTTGCGGTATTGTCTTTTCCATTTGTCAAAATCCCAAGTGCGCAGGAATTTTTCGGCTGACCTGTACCCATTGTCAAATAGGGCTTCCATATCCTCTGTTGAGATGTTAAAATCTACGGAGCTAATGTCGTGTTCTTTATCGTTTTTATTTATTATGGTAGAAATAGTTATCGTACGCTGAAAATCTCCCCGGCTTACACTTATATAATGCTTGTCGTGCGCGTCCAATAATGTGCGGATCATGGCTTTTGTAAAATCCGATATACTCAGCACGGAATTATAATCGTTTTGCCGTGGTTCTTCAGAAGTGGAAGAGCTGAACTTAAATCCGAAAGTCGGGATTATCGGGTTGGTCTTGCGGTTGTCCAGTACCCATATGGGGTAATTACTTAAAAGACCGCCGTCTACTATAACGTGTGATTTGCCGTCCGAGTCTGTGAGAATATATGGCTCGTAGAATACCGGGATGCTGATGCTCATGCGCACCGCTGTCGCGATACTGAATTTGTCGGGCGCTAAGCCGAACACATGCAAATCTCTGGGAAGCACAAGCATCCGACTGCCGGATAGATCCGACGCGATAGCTTGAAAACGGTATTTAGAATCGTGCCCGTGCGTGTGATAAGCGCGTATTTCGCCAAAGCGGGTAATGTTCTTTTTATGCAAAAGCGCTTCCAGCCAAACACGGATATAATCCGCGTCATAAACGCCGTTCTTTAGTAATAGCTTGATGGCTTTGCCAGGCAGTCCTAAATGTGTGAGGAGTGTCTGACCTTTTAGGCGAGAAAAGTCCAGTTTAATCATTTCGTCTTTTATTTCACGGCCAGTATAACCGACGCTTAATAAGGACGCAACAATAGAACCCGCCGAGGTGCCTGCCACGTTTTCAAATTTGTAACCGGCGTCCTCCATAGCGCAAACCGCACCTACCAGTCCTATACCCTTGACGCCGCCGCCTTCAAAAACACCGTTGCATATCATAAAATCGCCTCCACTTTATGATACACAACGGTCAAGTTGGTCGTGAAAAATCTGAATTAATTTAATCCGCTTCGTGCCTTTGGTACGGCTCCACGCAATCGCTATTAATATCGAACATAACGATTATACAGTTACAATGATATAACGCGCATAATACGGATTGCAAGGATGTAAGCTTTGCAACCTCTGAGTTTGTGAATTACGATTATCGGTTCTTCTTTTCCACAAATTACGTTGATGATTAAACCCTAGAAAACGATTTTTGTCAAATATCATCGACATCGGCGAATTTAATTCTATATATAGAAAGGTGACTCTTATCATG
>JAISRJ010000032.1 GCA_031273705.1 Clostridiales bacterium | reverse complement strand
ATACGGCGCTTTTATATGTACAGCCTTGCCGCATTTGTAATACAATTTATATGTAGTCGCCGCGTCCTCATACATTCGCCCGACGGGATACTCCACGCCATCAAACAGTTTACGGTCATACAATTTCCCCCACGCGGTATGACTGGCGGAGGCGCGCGACATCAGCAACATGGAAAGCGCGGTCATGCCGTTCAGTACGTTCACTTGCGGGGTTACCGGCAATTTCACAAACGCTTCCGCGCTATCCGGGCATTCTAAAAACCCGCAGGAAGCAATTTGGGCATTATGCTCTATTATAAGCCGATATAATTCGCCGAACATTTGCGGATGAATCCAGTCGTCACTATCCACAAAACTAACATATGGGGCGGAGGCACGTCTAAGCCCCTCGTTTCTGGCCGCGGAAAGCCCTTGATTCACGCGGTGAACCACCCGCACCCGCGCGTCCTTTTCCGCCATCTTGTCGCACAGCGCGCCGGAGTTATCCGGCGAACCGTCGTCTATCAGCAACGCTTCTATTTCACGGAACTCGCTTGCCAACACAGATTGTACGCATTTCTCCAAATAACGCTCCGTGCGATACACAGGAATGATAATACTTATTTTCGCGCCAGACATTGCCGAGTCCCCCGCTTCACGACTAAATGTACAAACTTATGTATTTATAAATATTAAAAAAACAATATACCACTATTCGGACTAAGCATCTTATATATGAAAAGTTCAAATGGCGTCTGTAAATATTCCATACCCATGATAACGACTTTATTTTACTGGAGGATACAGATGTGGGGTAAATTCTATGCAACGCCAGCGTCTCATCCAATCCCAAAGCCGTATGTCCCTGTTTAAGAAGCTCTAACCAGCAAGCGTAATCCTCATGGGGAATCTCCGGCATATGTATATTCTTAAATCTGCGCTTATCAACAATCACAGTCAAACATCCTATTGGATTGGAATTTAGCAATCTAGCGTATGTAACATGCTTTTCCGCTTTAGACAGCCTATTTAGTTTATTTCCGTTTTTATCTATGTAGCCGAAGGACGAAAACGACAAAGCGCAACCGGTACCGCTCATAAATTCTAATTGACGTTCCAATTTATTGGGAAGCCAGCAGTCGTCCGCGTCCAAAAGGGCAATGTATCGCCCTTTTGCTATATCAAGAGCGGTGTTACGGGTTTCGGCTACCCCCGCCCTCTTTCGCTTACGGACTATGTGTATCCGATCGTCTTTATCCGCAAAGTCCAGGACAATCCGCAAAGAATTATCCGTCGAACAATCATCAACTATAATCATTTCCCAATTTTCATATGACTGTGAAAGAACGGATTTTATGGTATCGGAAATATATAACTCGGCATTATACATAGGTGTGATGACAGAGACCAGCTCTGTGGACTTAACTACCGCGTTATCAGGTTTCACGTTATCAGGTTTGGATAAACAAATTATTGACATATAAGCGCGCCCCACATAACACTATAGCAATTTCAAAAATAAACGGCAGTAAACACGGCAAGCATAACGAAAAAGATAAACTGCGAGGTACTGCGCAGTTTACTATACTCGCAATCAAAATCCGAACAGTATACGAGATTTTTTGGAATAGGACAATTAAACTTGCAATTTTCAAAATTTTTTAAAACAAACAGAGAAGCTGTACAACAGAATTATTAGTATGTTACTTAATGCTTTTTTACGTGTTTACGATGATCGTATTTTCTTAATTAACTATTAAATGGAATCTCTTCTTTAAGAATGCTTTTATGTATAGGATACATCGTCATAGTAACACTTTAATAAGTACGTTACTAATGCTTTATATTATAAAGGGGGAACCCACCTATGGCGGCGACACAACCAATCCGAGACAAACAGCAAGTAAAACAACTTGTTAATTATTATATGCGAAGAGGACAATATCGCAATCACGTCCTCATAGTTATGAGCGTATACACCGCGCTTCGCATAAGCGATCTGCTTCGCTTGCGCTGGAGTGAGGTCTATAACTTCGAGAAAAAACAAGTACGTTCAAGTATTACTATTACAGAGAAAAAAACCGGTAAATCCAAAACCATAGCGCTGAATAAAAACGTCAAACGCGCATTGTCGAAATACATGGCTAAAAAGCAAAACATCTTACAGCACGAATTTATCATACAAAACCCACGCACCGGAAAAGCCATCAGCCGCATACAGGCGTATCGAATTATACGCGCCGCCGGCGACGCTCTGGGCATCGGTCACTTTTCATGCCATTCTTTACGTAAAACTTTTGGGTATCACGCCTGGAAAACAGGCGTATCACCAGCGGTAATAATGGAAATCTACGACCACAGTTCATTTTCCGTTACCCGACGATACCTGGGCGTTACGCAGGACGATAAAGACGAGGTTTACCTAAACATTTGTTTTTAGGCAATCGCACCAGACAATTATCTTCAGGATCAGCCTCAAAGCCAGAATTTTGTAGAAATTTATACCAATTAGTGTCAATATAAATTATCATAGATATTTTACGCTGTCAAGCAGAATAATTTAGGCTTTTTTGCGCGCGCCGGAAACCCGCGCGCTTAAACGCTGGAGATATAAGGCGCGGGTTTTGTCGTTAAAACAATGATTTGCACAATTAAAAATAATTTGATATATTTATTATTAGTAGACGTGAACCTATCCATGTCATAGAGGTAATACGATGAAAACTTTTAGTTTCAAATTATATCAAAAGGACGTTCGCTAATGCTCTAGAAAACGCATATTTTATGGTTGAGCTTACATCCCCGCCCACGAGGGGCGAGGTTTTACGCTCTGTTCTATAAAGCCGGGCGTAACGCGGTTGATAAAGGAATCTCCTGGCTTTAGCCGTGGGGAGTATGTCAACGTATAATGCGTAGTGTATTAACAATTTAAAAATAAAAGGGGAGAAGTCAACTATGAATTGGCAATTGGTCGCTTTTGTTTTGTACTTTGCAGTTATCGTTGGTATCGGCGTGTATTTTTACCTAAAGACGCGCGGAGGTAATGAGAAGGATTACTTTATCGGCGGACGAAAGATGAATAGCTGGGTTACGGCTCTTTCGGCACAGGCGTCGGATATGAGCGCCTGGCTGCTTATGGGACTGCCCGGCTCTATTTTTGCGGCTGGGTTGGGTAAGGTTTGGATTTCTATAGGACTGTTAATCGGCACCTATCTTAACTGGAAATTTGTCGCGCCGCGTTTACGTCGATTCTCACAAGAATCCGGAGACGCAATCACGATACCGGAATATCTGACTAATAGATTTTTAGCGCAGAGTACTGCCTTGCAAGTGATCAGCGCGTTGGTGTTTTTAGTCTGCTTTACAGTATACACCGCCTCCAGCTTAAAAGCCTGCGGAGTCCTGTTCAACATTGTATTTGGATGGGATGTTACAGTTACAACCTGGGCTGCCGCCGGAATTATTCTGTTTTATACCTTCCTTGGCGGATTTGCCGCTGTCTGCTGGACAGACTTTATCCAGGGAATATTAATGTTGTGCGCACTGCTGATAGTACCGGTTTTAGCTTTATTTTCTCTCCAAAATACCCCCTCGGCTGTAGCTTCCGCCGCGTTGCCCGAACACTATTTTAACTTCTTGCCCAGCGGAAAATTTGATTGGACCAGTATTTCCACTATTTTGAGTGGACTGGGTTGGGGATTGGGTTATTTTGGAATGCCTCATATCCTCGTAAGGTTTATGTCCATAAAGCATGCGTCGATGATTAAAAAATCACGCGTTATCGCAATGGTTTGGGTCGTGCTTGCCCTTGCCGCGGCCACAGCCGTCGGAATAATAGGGCGGATGTATGTTCCGGAGCTTGCGGATGGTAATACCGAACAAGTATTTATTCAGATGGTTGGAAGATTATTGCCGTCTTTCATCGGAGGTTTATTCCTGTCCGGTATTCTCGCCGCCTCGATGAGCACGGCGGATTCTCAGTTGTTGGTATCCGCGTCGGCTTTCGCGAGTGATATTTATAAACCAATATTTACAAAAAATAAAGTAAGCGACCGGCAGATGATGATGGTTTCCCGGCTGGTGGTTTTGATAATTAGCGTTATCGCTGCTTTTATCGCTATCAATCCTAACAGCGGCAATATTATGTCACTGGTAGAAAACGCCTGGGCGGGTTTCGGTTCATCCTTCGGACCGGTAATTATATTATCTTTGTTTTGGCGGCGCTTCAATTACACCGGAGCCATCGCGGGTATAATAGCCGGTGCGGTTACGGATATTGTTTGGTTGTTATTCCTGTCAGCTCCTACCGGATTATATGAAATATTTCCAGGATTTGCCGCCAGTTTGATTGCCGCAATCGTGGTCGCGAATATGACGGCTCGCCCGTCTAAAGAGATAGAGCAACTCTTCGACAAGGCGGTTACAGCAGTTTCACAAAATTGACGAAAAACTGATACTCCTCACGGCTGAAGCCGGGTGGAGTATCAGTCCGTAGATTGCGGCGCCGTCAACCGCTTTTTGAATAAACCGCCGTCAGAAGTAATGACGGAATGCGACTTGCCCGCACAGTCGCTTACACCTCCGCCAAGAACGTCAAGGGCGTGACCCAGCTCCGGCAATAGGAAATCCAGTGATTCTTGTACTGCCTTTGG
>JAISRJ010000036.1 GCA_031273705.1 Clostridiales bacterium | reverse complement strand
ACCGTCCGTCACTTTTATAAAGCGTATTTGAGCCGCTATATCTATTATGCAGGCGCTTTCCGGCGGCGGCTACTTCGTCCATTGTACCAAACGAAAATATAGAAAGCAAACTATCCGAACTGTTATCCAAACGCATTTGCGCCGATTGACGCTGGCGACCATGCGCAACGCGTTTCGCCTCGCGAATGTGTTCTAACAAGCCGGTATGTTTATCGTCCTCGCGCCCTTCCGAAACTTTCGTGACGATAATCATGATACTTTCTGTGGATAATGGCACGGCTTCAATCATTAACGGGGTGTTATCAGAATTAAAGTGACATTCCGCCATAGCCTTTTCCATCATTTCACGGAACAAAATCTGAGTTTTTTCAGAGCCATAAGCTAATTCTGTTGGTCGTATATCTCTGTCTAACAGATCGTTCGAGTTTAAAACGAACTTAATCTGGGTATCACTTATCTTTTCCACTTTCATTGGATCACTTCCTTGAGATGGATTTAAAAGCCTGTTATTTTAATTTTGAAAGGGAAGTTCTTTGTTCTTAGATAATTCTTTGTTCTTAAATAATTCTATATTATAGTATAAAGAATAATTCTTAAATTGTAAATAGGCGATTATTTCAAAACTCCCCTTATTTGATATATTTAACAATCTGTCGTAGGAGGGAATTTTGGGAATCTGTTGACACAAGGCCACTGACATATTAGAATAGAGACACAGGTTTATGGAGATTTCGGAGGGATCGTTATGCCGCACACCGATACATATGAAAGTGAAAACGGCGCTACGCTTAAATTCGACACCGCTCTTATTACATCGAAAAGATCGGATAATTCCGTCAACTCCGACGACACTGATGAATCCGGAAACCCTAACGACGACTCTATAGAAACACTAATCCGACCTGTAGAAATTTCAAGTGACGAGCCTTTAGAGGGTGGTGTGGAAGGCGAGTCTGACGATAATTTTGACGCCCGGCCCTCAAACCCCTTGAAACTGGTAAGACATAAATCCGATGAATCTCTGACAGAGGTAGATAACCCAGATTTTTACGAAATGGAACCGGACACTGCTGATACAGCCGATAAATTGGATGAGGAAACCCAAAAATTGGATAAAATCTACGATGATCTTAAAGAAATTTCGGAAGCGAAAAAATACCAATGGAGCGGAGCCATTCCGGTAGTACAACCCGCAAAGAAGATAGAGTCCAAGTCAGAATCTGTGGATTTGGAACAGGAATTTGAAGAATTTGAAATAGGTGGCAACGCTCTCGCTCTTAAAATCCTAATGAGCGTTATTCTTATCATATCTATTGTTATTATCTCCGCGCTGGTATACAAACTAAACGAGTTAAACAACAGATTGCAGACAGTACAATCTCAACTTGACGTTGCCCCGACCATTTCCGATTTAGAAACCGCGTATTCTATCGCGCAGGAAAAAGACAAACGCATTGCCGAACTCGAAACCGAATTAAATGAGTATAAACTAGAAGAAGCCGCAAACGGCGATCTGATAAATACCCCTGAAGGTCAGGTCTATGTAGTCTCAGAAGGCGATCTGCTAAGTACAATAGCCAGAACCTTTGACGTAACTCTCGGCGAACTGATGAAATGGAATAACCTTGATAACGCTGATGAAATTAAAATAGGGCAAAAAATTATTGTCCGCGTACCCGAAGCGGAAGAACCAACCGAATAAAATATTGTAGGTGAAGCATGGATCTTAATGAAGTATCAATTACCGAGCTATATAAAATAGCCAGAGAACTTGGTATAAGGAATGTTAAACGTTACAAAAAGGCCGAACTACTGAAGGTTCTTGTGGAGGCGGGGGCGCAAAACCCGCCTCTCGGCAAAGAAAAGGATATGCCGGCGAAACAACGGAAACCGGATGTTACTCCTGTTAAGGATGTTACCCCTGTCAAACCCTCGGAGAAAGAAATCACAGCGTCGGCGCCCATTATCGTCGCAAAAGAAAATTCGGCGCAAGCATCCCCCGCCGAAAACGCGGTTCCAAAGGTGACCCATGATCGAGTAAGGGTTATTCCACAATCAGACCGAGATAACGTTCTACCCCGTACCTCCATAAAGCCAAACACACCACCCGCGGATAATACCGTTGCGACGACGGTGAGGTCTATACGCATTAACTCTATGGATTCTTTGGATAGCGGTGTGTTGGAACAAGGCGTACTGGAAATAATGGCGGATGGTTTTGGTTTTTTACGCAGAGAAAATTACCTTCCCAGTCTAAAAGATGATATATACATTTCCCAATCTCAAATCAGAAGATTTAACCTTAAAACAGGAGATTTAGTAAAGGGTAATATACGCATCGCTAAAGACGGCGAGCGGAACAGCGCGTTATTACTGGTAAAGTCTGTCAATGGCGATCCTCCGGAAATTGCAATTAAACGTCCTGTATTTGAAGATTTAACCCCCATATTCCCACTTGAGAAAATTCATCTGGAAACAACCCGTAGCGAACTATCCTCCCGATTAATTGATTTAATAGCGCCGATTGGAAAAGGTCAAAGAGGCATGATAGTCGCCCCCCCAAAGGCTGGCAAGACTGTGCTGCTTAAAAAGATCGCAAACGCCGTGACGACAAATCACCCGGATATATTCTTAATAGTGCTATTGATAGACGAGCGACCGGAAGAAGTTACAGACATGCAGAGATCTATTGACGGAGAGCATTGTGATGTTATTTATTCCACATTTGACGAACTGCCGGAACACCACAAACGCGTCTCGGAAATGGTTTTGGAACGCGCAAAGCGTCTTGTTGAACAAGGCAAGGACGTTCTGATCTTAATGGATTCTTTAACTCGGCTGTCGAGGGCGTATAATTTGACTATTCCCTCAAGTGGACGCACGTTGTCCGGCGGTTTGGATCCCGCGGCTTTATATATGCCGAAGAAATTTTTCGGCGCGGCGCGAAATGTGGAAAACGGCGGTTCTTTGACCATTCTCGCCACGGCGCTTATTGACACCGGAAGCCGAATGGACGACGTAATTTTTGAGGAATTTAAAGGTACGGGCAATATGGAACTGATGTTGGATCGCAAACTGCAAGAAAAACGTATATTCCCGGCGGTGGACATTATCAAATCCGGCACCCGGCGAGAAGAAAACCTGCTGACCCGCGAGGAGCTTGAGGCGGTATATATCGTCCGCCGCTTGACCAGCCGCATGTCAACCTCTGACATAACCGAGCAAGTTATGGATATTTTAGCCAAGTCTATGAATAATAAACAGTTTGTAAACAGCATTAGATCGTTGGAGAAGTAACTATCGTAAGGGGCGCGCGCCGCGCGTCCGTTTTTGTGTGCTTTAGCGCGGAAAAATCACCGGCTCTGCCGCTGAATTTACTTCTCACATAAATTACCTCATTAAAAAATCCGCAATTATGAGCATAATACATCTGTAATTATATTTTGGAGGCGCGTATGAGACAAATATCGCGCCCCTCCTCATTTAAAAATAGGTTTGCGAAGGATCGCATATTCAAGCGGCTGTCCGACTTTGCGACAGTGCCGGACGCGCGTTACGGCGATTCTTTTGCCAATGTTCGAGCTAAATTCGGCGATTTGCTTTTGTCGCTCGGTCTGCCCTCAGAGCCGGACGACATAAGGGCGGCCGCTATTCTATCGCGCAATGAAATGGATGTAAACGTATTGAATATAACGGCTGTAAAAGATTGGGACAGTCAATTCAGAAGATTGGTGGATTCTCTGCATCCGCAAATTACCGCGCACTTAATAATGGAAGGAAAAAATCCTCTGGATATGCCTTTGAGTGATATTCAAACCTTTGTCGATACTCTTGAATTTTATGGGGATAATATTGAACATTCACTGGAGGAAAACATTATGGGTCTGGACAGGAATTTGGATAAAAAGATTCGTTCGGCAATTATTGGGGTTTACAAGGCGTTAAACTTAATTGGACGACATGACGGAGCCGCGATCGGCGCTGTTTTACGGAGCGCAAAATCCCCTACTCTGGGAAATTTTTTGGATGCTTCCTTAAATTACAAAAACAGTTTTGATGTAAAAGTATCAGACGGTTGGGAATTATGGGCAGTTCGCGATAGTATACGCGATAATATAGAGCGCGGCTGCGAACTGGCGCGGCTAATGCTTACAACGTAAACCCCGTGCTTTAACGTCGGGGCAAAAGGATGGTGATACAGTGCGTATAGCAACAAATATTCCCGCTCTTAATACTGCCATAACACTAAAACATACAGATTCAAACATTGCCAACGCTATGCAAAAACTTACGACAGGCAGTCAAATAAGCAGCGCGAAATACGATTCGGCGGGTTTGGCGATAGCAAATAAATTAAGCGTTCAAATATCGGGTCTAAACCAAGCAAGCCAGAATTCGATGGATGGTATTTCCGTAGTACAGACCGCCGACGGCGCTCTTTCCTCCGTTACCAATATGATACAGCGAATGAGAGAGTTGGCGATACAAGCGGCAAACGGCGTTTTAACCCTGGACGACAAAGAAAAAATACAAACAGAAGTAAATCAATTAGTAGAGGAAATAGACTCTACGGCGGACAAAACAGAATTTAACAGAATTAAATTGTTAAACGGCGAAGCC
>JAISRJ010000001.1 GCA_031273705.1 Clostridiales bacterium | reverse complement strand
CCGAGGGTATAATATAGTAATAATGGAAAAACCCATCGCCGGGCAATCGCCCGGGCAATCGCCCGGACAATCGTCCGGACAATCGTCCGTGGGTAATAAATCCTCGCCGGATAAGGCGGAATCCGTAATCCGCAAGTTGATTGCCATTGCTTCAAAGGGCGAACAAATACGTGAGCAGAATGTTAATTATCTGATTTCAGCCTTAGAGGACGAGGGATTTGGCGATATAGAGAAACATCTGGACGACACAATTTGCATGACAATCTCCGGGCGGATGGTAAAGCCCAAAACTTTAGGGCAGAAAAGATATGTCGATCAGATTCGTGACAACACGGTCGTTATCGCCATAGGTCCGGCAGGAACGGGTAAAACCTATCTGGCTATGGCCATGGCTATTACGGCTTTTAGAAGTAACAGTGTAAGCAGAATTATTTTAACCCGCCCGGCAATAGAGGCAGGTGAAAAGCTGGGATTTTTGCCGGGTGATTTGCAGCAGAAAGTTGATCCGTATTTGAGACCGCTCTACGACGCTTTACACGACATAATGGGCGTGGAAAGTTTTCAAAAGAATTTTGAGAAGGGTCTTATAGAGGTTGCGCCTTTGGCTTACATGAGAGGACGCACCTTGGACAACTCATTTATTGTACTGGACGAGGCGCAGAATACCACCGCCGAACAGATGAAAATGTTTTTAACCCGGATTGGGTTCGGTTCAAAAGCTGTGATTACCGGTGACATAACCCAGATAGATTTACCGGAAGGCAAATTTTCCGGATTGAAAGACGCCGTTAATATTTTGGAAGGTATCGAGGATATTGGAATTTCTATGTTAAGCGCCAAGGATGTAGTCCGCCATCCATTGGTACAGCGGATTATCAACGCCTATGAGAAACGCGACGCGCAGCAGGCATACAAAAAAAAACGCGTATTATTAAGAAACGCTTCCGCTAAAGGCAGCGCGTCTAATGTTAAACTCTAACAACTGAAGAGGGTGAGTTATATCAAAAAGGTATTGTCAACCCCCGCGTTCTTTAATCTGTCTTTACTTATTATGGCGTTTTTAATAACGGCTGTTTGCACGTTTACCGGAGTGTATAGTCAAACAAGCGGTTTTGATTTGGCGGTCGGCGACGTGGTACATCAGCGATTTAAAGCTACGCGTCGTGTGGAAAATAAAGTCGCCACAGAGCGCAATCAACGTGACGCCGAACAAAACGCGCTTGATTTGCAGCCGATTCGTCAAAAGGATTCCACGGTGGTCGAGCAGATCGAAAAGCAATTATATGATTTGTTCACCAGGTTGGATGAAATTCGTATAACATATGCGGAGGAGCAGATTATCGCGTCGGAAACCGCGTCGCCGGTTCCGACGCCTGCACCGGTTACCACGCCTTCATCATCTGGCGAATCCAGAACGAACGCGGTTGATTTACCGGAAGCCGATCCTACGGTAACACACGCGGTTACAGAATTTAGTTCCGACGTTCTGATAAACGACGAGTTGGTTACTCCGGTTGTGCCTTCCGCAAAGGTGGAATACACAGAATCCGGTGAACCGCTGATGCCCGGCAGCGCTATGGATCAAATAGACGATTTGCAATTGACTATTTCTGATGCCCACACCCGTATTTTATTGGGCATGGATAACGAACATTTCCAGATACTAAAGGATTCTATAATTACCGTGCTGGAAGCCGTTATGGATCAGGGCGTCCAAGAAATAGACGCTAAGACGCAGGTTAATATTCAAGATCAGTTCGGGGCAATGGATATTACTTCCGAAATGCGCAACATAGGATTCCAGATTTTATCCTCATATATAAAGCCGAATTTTATTATCGACCAGGAAGCAACCGCCGCCAGCCGAAAAGTTACGGCAGGGCAATATACAAGGGTTTATTTGCAGGAAGGCCAGACTATTGTTGACGAAGGGCAGATATTATCCCAAGAAGCTTATGAGATTCTACTTGAATTAGGAATGATCTCGAACGGCTTAAAACAGGATATATTGCCGAACATCAGCGCGCTGGCGCTAGAGGCCGTGTTGTTCGCGCTTTGCGCGGTTTACATCAGCATGTTTAACAAAAGTCAAATAACAAACCAAAAAGAAGGCGCTCTGCTCTTTACCATTTATACAATTGCGATAATAGCGATTCGATTTCTGCAAGACGTTCCTTCACAGTTTATGCCGATTTTAATCTTTACCATGCTTGTGGCAATGCTTATAGATCTGCGGTTGGGCGTTACTCTAAATATCTTTATTACAATTATCGCTATGCTTATAACCGCGGGCGGCCTGGATACATTCATATTCTATATCGCCTCTGGGCTGACAGTTTCTTTATTATCTAAATACACAACGGAGCGCAGTCATATTTTTATAGTTGGAATACTTACCAGCGTTATTAACTTTGTCTTAATGTTCTCCATAGCCTTTTTTTTCCGAAGGGCATATTCTTCTGAATTGTTGGTTGAGGGGGGATACGCGGCTATAAATGGTATTTTTACGGTTATACTTTGCTTGGGCAGTTTACCATTTTGGGAAGTATTCTTTGGGATTATTACAAATATAAAACTGTTGGACCTTACAAACCCGACAAACCCCCTGTTGCGAAGAATGACATTAGAAGCGCCCGGTACTTATCATCACAGCTTGCTAGTCGCCAACCTCGCGGAAACCGCCGCGTATGATGTGGGTGCCGATCCGAATCTAACGAGGGTAGGAGGGTATTATCATGATATAGGAAAATTAAAAGCCCCTAGGTTCTTTTCTGAAAATCAACTTAGCGAGAATCCGCATGATACGCTTAGTCCTCGTGAAAGCGCGCAGATTATTATTAGTCACATTACTTACGGACTGGAGTTAGCGGATAAATACAAGCTCCCCAAACGGGTTAAGGATTTTATATCTCAACATCACGGAACTACCTTGATACAATATTTTTATTGTAAAGCAAAAGACAGCCACAGCGAGGGAGACGGAGATTTGCGAGAAGAAGATTATCGTTATCCTTATGAGAAGCCGCAAAGTAAAGAAACAGCCATTCTTATGCTGGCGGATACTGTAGAGGCTGCCGTGCGCTCTATGATAAAAACGGTAAAGGATTTTGATGAAGTGGAGGCTGCTATTCGCAGGTTGATCCGAAACAAACTGGACGATGGACAGCTTTTGGAGTCACAATTGTCGATAAAAGATTTGGACACGGCAGCGCTGGCGTTTTGCCGGGTATTTAAGGGCATGTATCACGTGCGTATCGCGTATCCTAAATTGGAATTGCCTTCTGCCGACAAACCGGGGGTAGTGTAATACAGTGGCAGCTTATAGTATGGGGCGGGGGGGAACAAATGAAATGCTCTTAATCGAAAACGAAACGGAAGAAAACTTAATTGAGATCATAGATGAAAAGATCTTTCATCAGCTCGCGGATAAATGTTTAAAACGTATTACAATCGACAAACAGCCGGAAATAGGCTTGATATTTACGGACGACGCAAATATTCAGGATTTAAACAGACAGTATAGAGACATAGGCAAACCGACGGATGTGCTTTC
>JAISRJ010000293.1 GCA_031273705.1 Clostridiales bacterium | reverse complement strand
AATCAAATGATACTGAAAAATAAAATGGATAAAGCCCTTTGCACTTTGGAAAAAATATGTCCGGGAGCGCCCAAACCTCCGTGCCCTCCCTACCCGCCTAGTCAGCCGGGGCCTCCAGGAACTCCGGGACCTTCAGGACCTTCAGGACCTTCAGGACCTCCAGGACCTCCGGGGCCACCTGGCCCTTCAGGGCCAGCATGTAAATGTTCCAGCAAATGCAGTGCGGTTTTTAAAGTCGCGGAAAAATTCCAGTCGTGGTGTGCGGGTTCCGCGCTGCATTGGAATACAACGCAAATATCCGGAGAGTGCGCTTATCTTGACCACTGTGACAAAACAAAAGTTAACCTGCTCTCATGGGGACGGTTCATGGTCAGCTTCGCTGTTAATGTGAGGGCGAAAGCAAGTTGTAAATGTGATGTCGCGATATGCTTACAGATGATATGCAATCATCAACGCACGGATATATATACTGTGCGGGATTGTGTAACGGATGATAAAATGTTAACTATAACAATGAGTGGAATTATTGTTGAAGCCGAACATCATGCGCTTTCCTCCCTATTGCTCAAGATTGTGTCATCAGATTCTCTGATAGTAGAGGATTCAATACTTAGCATTATGGAGATTTGATAAGCCGAATATAGACTAAATAGTTTTTTATACAGAGAAGTGGCCGCACCCAATGATAGAATCAGTGGGTTCAGCCACTTCTCTCTTTAACTTTTGATTGCCGAGAAGTCGCCCGCCTCAGCGTCAGAGAGCTTAGCTCGGAGATCTAGGCGGCGCGATGAATCGCCAAGGTTTTGTTTGTGCGCCTTATTGGCGCTGAATCATTTTAGACTTCAGGACTTGCAATGTGCCGCGCTCTGCTGTACTATAAATACAAAAGTACCAGCGCTGACATCCAGCGCTAATGCGTGTATAGGAGGTTTTTGATTTGACGGGCGATATGAAAGTCGCGATTATGGATAGAATCGGCAAACTTAGCTTTGCCAGCCGTCCGATTCCAGTAGCGGAGCGCGATGAAGCTTTAGTAAAATTGGAATATGTCGGAGTCTGCGGAAGCGACTTGCATTATTTTGAATACGGACGCATTGGGGATTTTATAGTAGAACCGCCCTTTGTACTCGGCCACGAAGCCGGCGGTGTAGTAGTCGAAGTGGGAGAAAATGTAAAAGCCTTAAAACCCGGCGACAGGGTAGCTTTAGAACCAGGACTTCCATGCGGACATTGCGAGTTCTGTAAAACGGGTAAATACAATCTATGTCCGGATGTAATATTCTTCGCGACGCCTCCGATTGACGGAGTCTTTCAGGAATACGTCGCCCACAAGGCCGATTTTTGCTTCAAACTGCCCGAAAACGTCAGCACTCTGGAGGGGGCGCTGATAGAACCTCTATCCGTTGGGATACACGCCGCTAAGCAAGCCGAAGCTGAACTGGGACAATCGGCGGTGGTTTTCGGCGCGGGTTGCATAGGTTTGGCCACTCTGCTCGCCCTACAGGCCAGAGGGGTAACGCGCGTTTTTATAGCGGATTCCATGCCTAAGCGCCTGGAAAAGGCTTTTGAATTAGGCGCCGCCGACGCGATTAACTTCACGGAAAGAAACACAGTGGACGAAGTTTTAAAAGCGACCGGAGGGCGCGGCGTAGATATTGCCATCGACACGTCCGGCTCGGAAGTCGCCGTTAATCAAGCTATCCGACTGGTGCGCAAAGCGGGAACAGTCGTGTTTGTCGGGTACAGCGCAAGCGGAAAAATGAACCTGGATATATCCGCGGCGACTAACAGCGAGTTAAAATTCAATACCGTGTTCCGCTATCGGCACTCCTATCCTTCTACGATTGACGCGGTAGCAAGCGGACGTATCGATGTAAAAAAGATAGTTACTAATACGTTTGATTTCGACGATCTACCGCGCGCGCTGGAAGAAAGTATATCCAAAAAAGCGGAGATTGTAAAATCCGTTATCAAAATGTCTTGACAGAGGAATCCTTTGTCATTATAATCATATAAATGACGTATGCATTATAAAATGCGAAAGGATACCGAATTATGAATAACTATAAGTTTGAAACGCTCCAGGTACATGTCGGGCAGGAAACACCGGATCCCGTTACCGACGCGAGGGCTGTACCCATTTATCAAACCACTTCGTATGTATTTAAAGATTCCGCGCAAGCGGCGGGTAGGTTTGGATTATCGGAAGGCGGTAATATCTATACTCGCCTTATGAACCCCACTTCCGATGTTTTTGAAAAACGTATCGCGGCTTTGGAAGGCGGAGTCGCCGCTCTCGCCACAGCTTCCGGCGCGGCCGCCGGGGCATACGCGATACAAAACATAGCCAAAGCCGGTGATCATCTTGTCTCCGACATTGCCATTTATGGCGGTACCTATAATTTATTCGCGCACACCTTCGCTGATTATGGTATAGAAACAACTTTTGTTGACGGCGGGTTTCCGGAGAATTTTGAAAAAGCAATCCGACCCAACACCAAAGCCATATTCATCGAAAGCCTTGGCAATCCGAACTCTACCATCGTGGATATAGAGGCGGTCGCAAAAATCGCCCACAAACACGGTATCCCTTTGATTGTGGATAATACTTTCGCGACTCCATACCTTCTGCGCCCGATAGAATACGGCGCGGATGTGGTTTTACACTCCGCCACAAAATTCATCGGCGGTCACGGGACATCCATCGGCGGGGTAATTATTGACAGCGGCAATTTTGATTGGGCGCAAAATGATAAAGTCCCCGGTCTGTCAAAGCCCAACCCCAGTTATCATGGTGTGGTTTTCACACAGGCTGTCGGAAACGTAGCTTATATAATGAAAATTCGCACCACGTTAATGAGGGATACGGGCGCGGTTCTTTCGCCGTTCCATTCATTCCTTTTCCTGCAAGGACTTGAGACTCTTTCACTTCGCGTGGAGCGCCATGTGGAAAACGCGCTTAAAGTAGTGGACTATCTTGCAAAACATCCGTTGGTCGAAAAAGTTAATCATCCAAAACTCGCGGACCACCGTGATCACGCGTTATATGAAAAATACTTCCCGAATGACGCGAGTTCGATATTTACTTTTGAAATAAAGGGCGACGCCGTCAAAGCCAAGGAATTTATTGACCACCTGTCATTGTTCTCGCTTCTGGCGAACGTGGCGGATGTAAAATCCCTTGTAATCCATCCTGCATCCACCACACACTCTCAGATGGAAGAAGCCGAACTGCTGGCATCCGGCATCAAGCCGAACACTATCCGGCTTTCCATCGGCACCGAACATATTGACGACATTATCGGCGACCTGGACGCCGCGTTTACAGCCATTAAAAAATAATCGATATATCCAACACGGGCGGCGAAATGCCGTCCGTTCTTTATATTTTAGGCACACTCCCCAGCAATTTCAAAGATATACGTGGCACCAGGCATTAACACGGTTGGCAGATTACACTTCACTTGCTCTTCTTACAGTGCCTTTTCAAACTGTCTATGTAAAAATTTTCTATTATCCTCCGCTATCTCTTTCCAATTTTCTTCACCGGTATACCAAAACTCGGCTACATACCTGCGCACCCCCTGTTTGTACAACTGCATAATTGCGGCCGGGAAATCCACATGACCGGAACCATACTTTACCTCGCGAAATATCCCCGGCGCAGTTTCCTTCAAATGCGCCGCCGATATATGCCCCATCCCTCTCTTAATATCGTCGATTACATCTTCCACGGCATTTGAAATATTCCCTATATCCGGGTAAACTTGCAAGTATGGAGAATTTACTCTGGTTACACTATACATGGCCTTTTCCACAGTATTCATAAAGTCGGTTTCCATTGTTTCCAAAGCAAGAGTCACTCCATGCATAGCCGCAAACATTGTTTCTTCTTCCAGGTTTTTATAAAATCGTTCTCTTGTAACTTCGCTGGTTTCCTCATAGTACACATCATAGCCTTGAAGTTGAATTATGCGAATGCCAAGCTTCTTAGCGAATAAAACTCCCTTTTCTAAAAGTTCTTTAGCTTCTTTTTCCCATTTCTCGCTTCCAAGCGGAAATTTGCGCTGGGCGCTGAAACATACCGTTTCAATGGGCAATCCAATTTCTTTTTGTATCTCTAGTAACTCAAATAGCTCATCATCGCTCCAATCCAGCCGGGAAATCCGTTCGTCCGTTTCATCGATACTCATTTCCAGATAGTCGAATCCGCAATCTTTCGCGATCGACAACCTCAACTTCCAATCTAATTCGGCAGGCATTGCCTTTTCATAAACTCCAAGCCTATAGATTCTATTCAAGTTCGCCATCCGCGTTTTCGTTTCGTAAATTATTAAATCCACTTAAAGGTTCAACCCGCACGACTTCAATCACTCCCTTTAATTTCTCCACTTCGGATAAATCGGCTTCTGTATCTGTAATTAGGCAGTTAATATCACTTAAAGAGCCGTAAACAAAATTCAGACGCCGCCCAATTTTTGTTCTGTCCGCCAAAATAAAGCGTTTACCGGTTACGCGCGTCAACATTTGTCTATTAACAGTGGCTTCTTGTAATACCGCTGTGGTAACACCTTCTTCAACTGTAATGCCATTGCACCCCAAAAAGCACTTAGACGCCATAACTTTGTTGAGAGTGTTAAGTGTAAAATCACCAACCATTGCTTCTTTAGGCATAAGAATCTCTCCACCGGTCAATACCAGTTCAGACTCTTTGTGTCTATTGGAAGAAACTGCCTTTACGCTATTAGTAATAATTGTGATTTGGCGCGCTTTTATATATGGTATCATAAACAACGCCGTAGAACTGGTATTAATAAAGATAGTATCGCCGTCCTCTATAAACGAAGCCGCCTTACGCGCAATGGCATGTTTATAGAGTGTTAAGTCAGAACTAAAAATGTTTATGTTTTTCATAGGCTGCTGGGTAAGTACCGCCCCGCCGTGGTATCTTTCAATCTTTTTCTCTTTTTCCAAAACATCTAGATCTCGTCGGATAGTAAGCTGCGATGTGTTAAGTTTTTTAGCCAGTATACTTACTTTAAGGCTGCCCGTTTGTTCTAATAATCGCACAATTTTATCGCGGCGTAAATCGACCGCTGAATGACTGTTACGTATATTATCGCCCCCAACTTCTTTAGATGATTATGTAAAGACATGAGCCTTACAAACCTTTATGAACCTTTGTTCAAGAATAAAAATGATATGTTCGTATTTTCAAAAAAACTATCAATTTTTGTTCATCAATACAATCATCAATACAAAAAAATATACTGTCCTAATTCCATCAAAGTCCAACTTAACAAATTCTGAATATCAACACAATAATAATATATTATACTCGCTTAAATTTCTATATGCAAAAATTAACAAATTATTAATAGAAATTTTAGTGATAATTGACATTGCCTATACAAACAGGTCTATGTTACTATGACTACATTAATTCAAAATGATTCAAGTATTTAGTCCATATGAACGTTTTATTCGAACGTTTTATTCGTTCATTTATTCTTATAATTAAGAAATGGGGTGGTTTATTGAGTAAGATTGACGACATTACTATGGAATCTTGGATTTTAAACAGCTATCCGGAATGGGGTACATGGCTGAATGAAGAGATCGAAGAAGAGACGGTCGCCCCCGGAACTGTGGCAATGTGGTGGCTGGGATGTGTGGGCCTTTGGGTTAAAAGCGCGGGCGGTACTAACATCAGTGTTGACCTGTGGGCGGGTAACGGCAAACGGACAAAAAAGTCCAAAAACATGCTACCGGGTCACCAAATGGCAAATATGTGCGGCGGTCGGAAATTGCAGCCTAATCTACGCGCCAACCCTATGGTCATTAATCCTTTTAAAGTTACATATGTAGACGCGGTATTAGCTACGCATTACCACGCGGACCACATGGATCCCCATTACGCGGCGGCGGTCTTGAAGAACATTGATAAACCGATTCCGTTCATCGGTCCTCAAAAATCAGTTGACTTGTGGATTAGTTGGGGGGTACCTGCCGAACGTTGTACAGTTGTACGTCCGGGCGATGCAATGCGGATAGGCGATGTAGATATTATTGTTTTGGATTCGTTTGATCGCACTTGCTTGGTTACGACAGACGGTCCGGTGGACATTCGGCATACATGCCCTTCGGACATGGACGAAAAAGCGGTAAACTATCTGATAAAGACCAGCGGCGGCAATATCTATCACAGCGGAGACTCACACTACTCCATATATTTCGCCAAGCAAGATCGGAAGAG
>JAISRJ010000268.1 GCA_031273705.1 Clostridiales bacterium | reverse complement strand
TATTCACTGTCGACGTATTTGCCGTAAGTGAACAAGTCAATCGTGTCGTTCGCGTTGAACAAATATATTTCTCCGCCTTCTGAATCTGTGGGTGTTTGACCCGCTTGAATTTCAACTTTCTCAAATATCAGTCCGTCTAACCATATCGCTAAATCGGCAATAGCGGCGTTATCCATACTTCGCTCGTTTAGCCGCCCCTCTATAACGTAATTGGCGGTCATCGTATCTATCGCGTTAGGATAGAGCGCTATTTTCCCGTTGTCTTCGTCAAGGCTGAATATTGCGACAGGCATTTCAACAGGTTTATCCCGTCCCGTGTCCACAGCCTCGGATGGGGGCGTTTCGAGCGATATGTCACCGTTCACATCATATCCCGAATGTGGATAAATAACATTATTGGACTGATACTGATATTCGTACAACGCAATTTCGGGATCATCAGACTCTGCTTCGGATTTTGTCTGCGTAACTTCAAATGTCGCATAACTACCACCGATTCCGTCGCCAATCGCTTTGGCTTTGACTGTCGTACTGTTGTAGCCGCCGACGATAAAAGTCAGTGTTTCGCCGATCTTAATCAGCTTTTCCTCGGTTCCCGTGCCATCGTTATTTACAGAAATCATATATTCAATAAATCTTGTTGTTTCCGATAATTTGACAGTAATATCAGCATAATCAGATGTACGCAGCGCGTCAAAACCCGCTATTATTTGTTCCTCGTCTCCTCTAAAGAAAATTCTGTTGTCTTTTCCACCCTGTCCCGCTCCGAGCGCAATCGCCGTGCCGGCGACCGCGATAATCAGCGCTGCCGAAATGATAATCGCCGCGCGAGTGTGTTTCTTGCTTTTCATAATCGCTTCAAGCCTTTCTTTCAGGTCATTCTTTTCATCGCACATAGTCGTCGAGAGAACAGCTCGCGGCGTTTTTGAGTTGGCGGCGACATAAATCAGCGTGTCACCATAACTTTGCTTGCCATCCGTATTTAGGTCGCGAATCACCGCCTCGTCGCAAGACAACTCGCAGGCGCGATCAATTTCGGCGCGCACGATATAGACAAGCGGATTGAACCAATGAACCGCTCCCGCGAGTATCGACAACCACTTTACAAGGACGTCTTTTCTGCGCAGATGCGTCAGTTCATGAAGCAGAACTGTACGAAGCTGTGCGTCCGTGTATTCTCGGTCGGGCAGGATTATCGCGGGATTAAGCAAACCAATCAGCATAGGCGTAGCCGCGAGAGTATTGCGATACAGCCGCGGAACACGCTTGTTACCGACAAGTTTCGAGAACATGGCAAGTTCATCGGTACTTGCCGGGGCATTGCGGAGTTTCAGCTTTCCAGTGAATATCACATATGATGTCAGCGTTATCATCAAAAACGCGAACGTTCCAATGAACCAACCGATATGAAGCCAATCCTGCGCCTCCTGCCACCACACGGGCGGTACCGCCGCGTCTATCAGTTCCTCATTATAGCCGTATTGTTTTTCAATAGCGTCCAGGCGCTCAGAAATCTCCGCGTTCGTGGCGAAATATTGCTCAACCGTGTAGTGAATTGTTGGGATATTTGTTTCTCTCATTGCCACGGGCAGCCGTATAAACCGGGAAAACGGCACAAGCAGGGTAGCGATAACCACAAGCCACAAATAATACTGCGCCGATTTGGGCAGACGACTTTTCACGAACGGCTTCATCATGAAAATTAACGCCGCAATCAAGCCGCCTGCGATTGACATCGTAAGGATGGCTCGAAAGGTATTGTAATCAGCCAAAATCTCATTAAACAGCCCAAAGATGTTAGTCATTGCCGCCGACCTCCATTTTAAAATAGCCGCGCAACTCGTCTATGTCGCTGTCGGTCAGGTGTCCGTTGCGCACCATAGCGAGAGCGAGCTTCTTTGCGCTCCCAAATTTTTCAAGCACCGCCTTTTCCTCCTCGAGTATGTACTCGTCCTCGGTCACAAGCGGCACAAACTGCGCCGCTCCGTACTTGTCTAGGTGCGTGATTACGCCCTTGCCGCGCAGGCGCGATACGAGCGTGTGAATGGTGGACTTGTTCCAGCCTTTGGACGCTTCAAGCACGGAGCGAATCTCAACAGTCGTCAGCGCCCGCTCCGAATGCCAAAGTAGCCGCATAACTTCGAGTTCCGCGTCGGTAATGGTTCTGTTCATATCGAGCCTCCCATTTATATATGTAGCTATATTTTACACAAGTAGTCCGAGCATGTCAAGAAAGGAAATGAAAAAGTTCAAGGATTGTGCTGTAAGCGGGTTAATATTCAGCCGGAAGACTTGGCACATGCGCTAATGTCTAAAATCGCCGTAAGCACGAATAAAACGGCATATCATGGCATATAATAACCACGGACAACTCAAACAGTTTCTTAAAGCTCACGCTGACATACGCCCAACAGCTGAATCCGCATTTGAGAGACATTCTGAAATTGATAATATTGTTCCGACTTGATTTGCGGCATAGGTAATCTCTCAAAATATGGAGGAGACAAAATGAAAAAAATTCTTATGGTGCTATCTGAGTATGGGTATTGGGGTGAAGAACTGGTCGCGCCGCTTCAAGTTCTCGAAAACGCGGGGTATATCGTGAATTTTGCAACTCCTACGGGAAAACGCCCTCACGCTCTGCCGCCCAGTATGGACAGCGCCTTTATTGATCCGCCGCTTGACAAGCGCGTTGTAAGTCCGGAAATGGCTGAAATGGTTCAAGCCATTGAGGAATCGGACAGGCTTGACAGTCCATTGGCGTTGAATTCGTTAATTCCTGAAATCCCATATATAAGCAGCGTGACATATTTGCGCGATTTTGAGAAATATAATAACAGCGTTGACAAAACGGCGGAAAAACTATCCGTCTACAACGCGCTTATATTAGTTGGCGGCAGCGGACCTATTGTTGATATGGTGAATAATCACCGCGTTCATGACGTTATTCGCATTTTTCATAACGCGAATAAACCGATTGCGGCGGAATGTTACGCCGTCGCCTGTCTCGCGTTTGCGCGAGATTATTGGCGGCGTGAGAGCATTATTAAAAATAAACATGTTACAGGGCATTGCCTTGAATATGATTATCACGACGGCACGGGTTTTTATGGAGTAGACTTTAATATGGGACCACCGCCCTACCCCCTTGAATTTATTTTACGAGACGCTACAGCTCCAAACGGTCAATATATTGGGAATGTTGGGAAAAACACATCGGTAATCGTGGATTACCCTTTTATAACAGGGCGTTCCACCCCTGACTCTTATTTAACGGGTGAAATGCTTATAAAAGTTATAGAAGAAAAAATGGAAAGATATGGGTGGTAATATGAATAACAAAAGTGAAATGCTTGGTAGAAAAGTGGCTGTACTTGTCGAAACTGAATATATACCGGCAGAAGTCGAGTTTTACAAGACCTTTTTCGAGGGGGTTGGCGCAAAAGTCGACTTTATGACATATCTTTGGGGCAACCAGGAGAGGAAGCTAATTTGCGACATAACCGACACGGAACATCCGGAACAGGCAATCCACACTATGCTTGTAAAAAAAGAAATCGCGAACTGCAACCCAAATGATTATGATATTGTGCTTATCGCGGCAAATTACGTTGCTTGCCGCTTGAGAGAAATTCCGCCTATGGGCAGTTTAGCGAATGCCGGTTTGCTGCGTTCCCCAGCGGCGGTAAGATTTATCGCAAGCGCTATGACTAATCAATTTATCGTAAAAGGCGCGTTGTGCCACGCGCTTTGGCTTTTAACACCTGTTCCCGAACTATTGAAGGGAAGAAAAGTTATTTGTCATACAGTCGTGCTTGCGGATATTTATAACGCCGGCGGCGTTTATGTCCCTGATCAATCTCACGTTGTTGTGGATAACGATTTGGTTACCGCGCGTTCAGCGGGAGATTTGGACGCATATGGCGAGGCGTTGATTTCAACTTGGAGGTCTCTTCAGCACAAAAATTTCCAATAAAATTACAGAAAAATATATTAAAAGGAGACGATACAATGCCTGCACATAGACCTGATTTTATCAGAACACATTCGATGAGAGTTGTGACGTATGATATTGATAAATTGATTTCCGAATCGACCGAACCATCGGTTTGGATTAACCACCTTAATAACGATTTACTAAAATACTGGGATATAGACGACGCAAAAAAATTTCGCGGCGATTTATTCCCGACCTATCGCACCAACGCGGGAAATCTCCTGCCAGAAAATAAAAAAGACTGGCCGCCTGAATTCATTGAAGCAACGCAAGCCCCCGAAACAAAAGGATTAGTTGATCCAGCCTATAATTATGTCCGCGCGCACTCACGCCAAACTTACGCATATGGTCTTGCTTACCATCTGACAGGCAAACCTGAATATATCGAATTATGCCGCAACGGAGTCAAAAGACTGTTAAGCGCGATTGATAACAATAACGGGATGTTCACCAAACAGGAAATTTCAACTGGCAAATGGAAACCCTCCAAAGGCGAGCGCACCAGTCAAGATATGGCATATGGTCTAACTGGGCTGGCAATATACTACTATCTAACTCACGACCAAACCACGCTGCACAAAATGATACAAATTAAAAATTATATTTTCGATACGTATTATGATATTGGCAAAGGCTATTTAACTTGGTATCCACGCAATCAAAAAGACGGCGATGTTGAGATAGTTTCTCAGCTTGATCAAATATACGCGTATATGCTTTTTGTTACGCCCTCATTGCCCGAGCCATATAAAACCGAATGGAAAAGCGACCTGCGCAAACTCACAAATATTCTCATAAACCGCTTTTACAGTGAAAGATACGGTTTCTTTTGGGGCGTAGGCACAAGCTCCGCATCTTTGCAGCTTGCCATCGACCACACAGATTTTGGGCATTCCGTTAAAACAATGTGGTTGATTTATCGCGTTGGCCTGTTAGTCGATGAGCCGACTTTTGTTACATTTTCACGCGACAAGATAAATAAAATTCTTGAGGAGGCTTATATAGAGCGCACAAAGTCTTGGGGGCGCAGATTTGACGAACACGGAGAAATGGATGAAAACAAAGAATGGTGGATTTTAGCTGAACTCGACCAAGCCTGTTCCTTGCTTGCTCTGAATGATCCATCATATTTGGAATATTTGAATAACACATATAAATATTGGTTTGATTATATGGTTGATAAAGAAAACGGCGAGATATGGCATATGGTAAACGGGGATACAAATTTGCCTGTTATTCGTTATCCAAAAATACACAATTGGAAAACATCTCTGCATAGTTTTGAACATTGCTTATTTGGATATATCACAAGCAGCCAGATTAAGGGCAAACCATTCACGCTTTATTACGCTTTCCCCAACGAAAAATTCTCAATGAGCCGTATACGCCCATATCTGTTTGACGCCAACATACTGGGCTATGACTATCTTGAAGATATAGCGTTAACCAACACAACAGAGGAACGCAGGAGGATTACCAAAGTGACTTATGACTCCGCGAGATGATATAAAACGGAGAGATGATATGATACATCAAATAATATTCGCAAACGCAAAACCCGGCATGACTATATCAGATTTTCAAGATTATTGGATTAACGTTCACGCCGAAAAATACGCGCGTAAAATTCAACAAATACTGAAATATAAGGTAAACAGGCTTTCTTATATCTCAGAAAATGAACGGCCGACCTATCACGGTATGGCGGAGATTTGGCTGTTTAACGAACAAACTCAGCTTGCTTCATTGCAAAGTGACGAATATATCCATGGAGCGCGGGAAAACGAACCAGAATGGGCGGCGTTCTGGCAAAGTATATGTTTAGATACATATAGCCAAAACTATCTGACTTGCGATACATTACCTGCTGTAAAGTGTGTAATCGTATGCAAAAGAAAGGGCGGGATACCTCTTAAAGTGTTCCGTTCGCAGATAGAGAGCAATGTACAAAACTATATGAACTTGACCGAAATACGTCAGGCGCAGTTATGTCTGGTTAAAGATACGGCGTATTCTTTTGGGGAAACTGTCTGCGACGCTGTAATTCAACTTTGGTTTGAAGAACGGTCGCCGCTTTTAAAAGCTGTGGAAGGTTTGAAATTCAGACTAGCGATGGATAAACTATACAGAATTTGCAAACAAAAATATCTTCACCGTTTTATCGCGGAAGAAAATATTATCATCTGACGACAAGAGGAAATATTATGCTGTTCTATGTTCAAATGAAGTGGAATTATCAAGGGCGCATATCACAAGACGGCCTTTGGGCATTGGAGTCCAAAGAGGGCGACCACGCAGATAGTCAACGCGGCGAAAACAGTGATTCAGTAAAAGTAATAAATATTTTTAAAGTGGCGTCGCAACACCGTGTAATCGCGATTGTGAATGTAGATTCGGCCGATGAACTTGATAGAAATTCTATGGGAAGGCTTCCTATGAAAGAATATCTTGAATTTGAGGCAGTATGGCCATTGCGTGATTATGACAGTTTTATTCAGGATGTTAAAAATGGATTTAAAGGGTGAGATATGAAAGCGACTTATGAAGTTATTGAAAAATGGTTCGATTGTTTTTCTAAAGGTAATATCAATGGGCTTTTTGATTTGATGGATGAAAATATCCGTTGGAAAAATTGTACTGTTATACCCGGTGTTAATGAGGTAATACCGTGGCTCGGCACATATCAGGGAATACATGAGGTTAAGAAAACTTTCGATATGGTTGGCAAATACGTTAAATCAAATGAAAAAGCGATAGGAGATATTGCCGTAGACGGCGATACGGCTTATATTTTTGTTTACGAATTCTGCACTATGTATAACGGACGGGTTTACCGCGCCAATGTTATGTTCAAAATGAGAGTAGCCAATTATAAGGTGATAGAATGGGAAGCGTTTTGGGATACGGCGGAGGCGGTTGCGGCGTTTAGAGATATATACGCTCCTTGTGTTTTTGAACGAATGAGTTTTGATGAAATATTGGAAAGCTGTGGCAAGGATAGCCATTTATCTTCATTCATCACGCCTGGCACGGCGCAAAAATGGGAAAATGGAATGACCCTGCTAATGCTTGCCGCTGGCAGCGGAGTTGAAAGTTTAGTCGAGGCTCTTATAAAAAACAACGCTGACGTTAACTCGGTTGATAAAAAAGCCGGAGCCGGCGCATTGCATAAAGCTTGTCAAGGCGGGCATCTTTCGATTATCAAAATGTTGTTGGCGGCGGGAGCGTTTATAAATTCAGCGGTATACACAACTGGCCACACGCCCATTTTTGAGTCCATATGGTACAAAATGGACGAATGCGTTAAGTTTTTATTGGAAAATAACGCGCTGATCAACAGTAGAACCAACTATGGTTTTACAATCGACGATCATATAGAATACGCGTTAACAGTCAACTTACGTCCCGATGAACGCGAGAAACTGGACCGCATTAAATTCTATTTAGAGCAAAGGCGCAAGAGCGATGAACAATTGCTAAAAAATTCATTGTTAATTGCGATTAAAGATAACGATTTATCCGCCGCGGAAAAAGCTCTAAAAAATGGCGAAAGCGTAGACGCCGCTTTCCCTTTTGCGAATACTCTTGATGACGGCAATACTGTGTTGGCGGTTGCGGCGAGAGATAATTATAAAGAAGCGGCCAATCTACTAATGGATAACGGAGCGAATGTCAATGCCATAGAGCCAATTTTCGGCGCTGTTCCTTTGCATAAAGCCACATATAACGGTAACGCGGACATATTGGCAATTCTGATATCCAGCAGAGAAGCTGACATTGACGCCGTTGGGGCGACAAACGGATATACGCCGCTGCACGACGCCCTTTGGCACGGTTTTGACAATTGCGCTGATCAACTGATAGACCAAGGCGCGAACTTATTTATAAAAGGACACGATGGAAAATTGCCAATAGATATTGCCATATCCGTTTTTGGTACAAACGCGCCTATCACAGAGAAACTCACAAAAGTAATGAAAAAAGCTGAACATTCATGAAGGCTAAAAAGGGCAAATATAAACTGATAGAACAACTGATAGCGGATGGTTTTCGTTATATATTCGGAAATCCGGGAACAGTTGAAGAAGGATTTCTGGACGCTATGAGCGATTATCCTGATATTGAATATATTACTTGTCTGCATGAGTCTGTGGCGGTGGCTATGGCGGACGGTTACTCGAGAAAAAGCGGGAAGCCCGCGCTGGTTCAGCTTCACAGCAGCGTTGGGCTTGGCAATGGCGTTGGTATGATGTATCAAGCGAATCGCGGACACGCGCCATTGGTTGTTTTGGCAGGTGACGCGGGAATTAGATATGACAGTATGGACGCGCAAATGGCCTGCAATCTTGTTGAAATGGCAAAACCTGTAACAAAATGGGCAGGGCGCGTTGTTGATAAACAATCACTTTTGCGTATCATAAGAAAAGCGATTAAAATCGCGCGCACACCGCCCGAAGGGGTTGTATTTGTTGAATTGCCGATGGATATTTTAGACGAAATCAACGACGAACCTGTATTTAAGACACCGCGTGTTCTGACTGATACCGCGCCGCAAGACGAAACAATACAAAATATAGTTACGAATATGCTAAACGCCAAATCCCCCATTTTTATTATAGGGGATGGCGTTAGTTTCGCTGACGCAAAAGAGGAATTGGAATCAGTCGCTTATAAGGTATGCCCTAAGGTCTACGGAGCGGATAATTCGCTGATTAATTTTGACCAGACAAGTTCGCTTTATCAAGGCGATCTGGGGCATATGTTTGGCGAAAGCAGCCGAAAGAAGGTTGCCGACGCCGATTTTGTATTGATTGTTGGGACATATGTTTTCCCGGAAGTGTTTCCGGATTTGCGTTGTCCGTTTAGCGAACAGGCAATAATTGTTCACATCGATTTGAACGCTTATGAAATTGCTAAGAACCATCGTGTCGACATTGGCGTTAACGCAAACCCCAAATATACTCTCGCAAAAATTGATGATATGCTGACGCTTCCATCCAAAAGAGATATCATTGTAAAAAAAGATTCAAAGAGTGACATCCGCGGAAGTGTTTTCAGCGATTTTATGAGAGAGTTAAAAGCCAAAGCACCAGACGACATAATCATTTTTGACGAGGCGCTAACAGCTTCATCATATATAAGCGGCTTTTTCCCAAAATCGCGAGAGGGCGAGCTTTTTGCGACCAGAGGCGGCTCTCTTGGGGTTGGAATTCCCGGAGCAATGGGAATAAAGCTGTTTTCACCTGAAAAAACCGTAATAGGGTTTTCCGGCGACGGCGGCAGTATGTACACTATTCAAGCGTTATATACCGCCGCAAGATATAAAATCGGGGCAAAGTTTGTTATCTGCGACAATAAAAAATATAAACTGCTTGAAGATAATATTTTACGATATTGGAAAGACGAAAGTATCCCTATTCACAATGTTCCTGATTGCCTTGAGTTGGGTAATATAGATTTTTCAGTTTTATCAAAATCATTGGGTGTCGCCGCCGCGTCTATTTCAGAAACAAAACATGTTAAGCCGATTGTAAAACGCATGTTAGAGAGCAATCGCGAACCGTTTCTGGTTGTGGTAGATTTAGATTAAAAATGTGCGGTACCGCACATTTTGGCTGTTTTTAAAATGAAGTCCGCCATCGGGCGGTTTGTTTGTATACAATCCGATATTGTGAACACTCCCATGAGCTTTAGCTCATGGGAGTGTGGCGGTCTGTTTTCAAAAAGTCGGGGACTAGAATTTTTGCCGCTTGTCTGGTTTTTCTGAAATTTTTTACGAGGTCCAGACTCTTATACGGTTACCACCTGATTTTAGAGCCTGGATAGGACCGGCGACGCTTTTGCCGTTCTTTATTTCATCAAGGAAATCGGAATTTAAAG
>JAISRJ010000191.1 GCA_031273705.1 Clostridiales bacterium | reverse complement strand
GTTTCATTGTAAATTGAAAAACAGGTAGTGGCGCACGGCCAGTGCATTAATGAAAAAAGTATTACATTAAGAGCGGTCAACCACGTCCAGCCGTTGCTAACCAACAAATTTCGCAGTTCCAGTAAGCTTTCAAATTCCATCAGTCCACCTTCGGACATGTAAGTCATTATCATAATGGGAATAACAATTTCATTGGCGGGTAAACCCAATATGAACGCGCCTAATATTACCCCATCCATACCCAGCAACCGTGCAAACGGATCCAAAAAAGAAGTTACATATGTGAGTAAGCTTATACTGTCTACCGTTATATTTGCCAATATGGCAATGATTATTCCGGCTGGGATTGCCGCGACTATGGCGCGTCCCAACACAAATAAAGTGCGGTCGAGGATTGAACGGACTATAATTTTTCCGATTTGGGGCTTGCGGTATGGAGGCATTTCTAATGTGTACGAAGACGGAACACCCTTAAGTAAGGTGAGAGAAAGCAATTTGGATACGGCAAATGTCGTGGCTATGCCCAAAACTACAACTAAAGTGAGTAAAAATGAACCGAAAATGGATGGAAATCCAAAACCGATGAAAAACATTAATATAATAGAAATTAAAGTAGGAAAACGTCCGTTGCATGGAACAAAATTGTTGGTTATGATGGCAATGAGTCGTTCGCGAGGGCTATCGATAATTCGGCAGCCTATAACGGCGGCCGCGTTACAGCCAAAACCCATACACATTGTCAGAGCTTGTTTTCCACACGCTGAACATTTTGCGAAAAAGTAATCCAGGTTAAACGCTACGCGAGGTAAATAACCTAAATCTTCAAGGAGAGTAAATAATGGAAAAAATATTGCCATGGGCGGAAGCATGACGGAGATAACCCATGCCAAAACGCGAAACCCGCCTGTAACTATAATTATACGTACTATATCCGGGAAGCCCGCTAATAGATTATTCAGTGGTTCTTCAAGTTTAAACAGCATATCAGCCAACAATTGTGAAGGATAATTGGCGCCAGTTATTGTTATCCAAAAGATTAGCGCCAGCAGAGCCAACATTATTATAAAACCCGTGACTTTTCCTGTCAGAAGGCGATCCAATCGACGGTCAAACGC
This sequence comes from Clostridiales bacterium, assembly GCA_031273705.1. Taxonomy (GTDB): domain Bacteria; phylum Bacillota; class Clostridia; order Lachnospirales; family WQUN01; genus JAISGK01. Next base: position 2,385 of record JAISRJ010000191.1, on the reverse strand, counting down.
GTCGTAGTCGGATTTTGTATATGATATGACTCCTTCACACATTGCCTCCGCGGTTTTTAACAACGAGTTTACTATCCCATCTTCTATCATGTGACGGGGCAATGTCCGCCGAAAGCGTTCGACAGTACGCATAACCTCATTGGAATACAACACTTTGTTAATCTTGGGGTCATGTATGGCTTTATCATTCGCAATTAGTTTGAGACTTACCCAACGTGAATTTATCTGGTCGTCTTTAAGTACGTCCGCCACAATCGGCTCGAGTTTAGCAAGGGCTTCCTCGATAGGCGCGGGATAAATTACACACAAAGCGGACGCGCGTCCGCCGCCGTGACAAACTTCATCCACAGCCGTCATTAATTCATAAATACCGTTTCCGCTGGTGGCGTTTGTACCAATAATTGGTACGCCTAGTCTATTGCTCAATTTTTTGAGATTGATTGAAATACCTTTCTTTTGGGCTTCGTCCATGAGGTTGACGCATATAACGACATTGGGAGTATTTTCTATTATTTGAATCGCGAGGTTTAGATTGCGCTCCAGGCAAGTGGCGTCACAGACTACCAATATAGCGGACGCGTTTTCAAAACATATATAATCTCTCGCGGCTTCCTCGTCCGCGGAATTTGCCGCCAAGGAATAAGTGCCTGGTAAATCGGTTAACACAAATCGACTGTTGTTGAATACATACTCCCCCTGGGCATTGACGACAGTTTTACCCGGCCAGTTGCCGGTATGTTGGTTCAGACCGGTCAAATCGTTAAAAATCGTACTTTTCCCTACATTGGGATTGCCTGCCAACCCTACCGGAAAGCTACGCACATGTATCACAACCTTCGACTAAGATTTGGGCGGCTTCGTTCGAGCGCAGAGCTATTACGGCTCCACGGATCCAATAGGCAATGGGATCGCCGGGCGGGCTGATATGCAGACATACAACGGTTGTACCCTCTATAAGCCCAATATCTTGAAGACGTCTGCGAATTCCCCCGACGGTTAATAGTCGTTTTACCCTCGCTTTTTTTCCGATTTGCAGTCGATTTAACGGCATATAATTTTCAATCATGGCAAAAAACTCCTCCAGTGGTTTATATCCTAGCATATGTAAATATTTTATGTTGCGTGAAATATAAAAGCATATAAAAAATCAGCGTAAACTTATACGCTGATTACTAGACAGACCCTAATTGTTTGTATTTTTCGGAGTATGCGCGCTTACATCCACGTTAAGACTGGAAAAAGCTTCACGCATTTTTGTGTCCGCCTTACGGTTTTCCAGATTATAATAGTCCATAACACCCAAGTGACCACTTCTAAACGCTTCAGCCATTGCCTTCGGAATTAAAGATTCAGCTTCAACTACTTGGGCGCGTTTTTCAATTACAGTTGCTTTGTTCTCTTGCTCTTTGGCTATGGCTATGGCGCGGCGTTCTTCGGCTTTAGCCTGAGCGATTTGCTTATCGGCTTCCGCTTGCTCTATTTGCAGGCTTGCCCCAATATTGCGCCCAATATCAACATCCGCTATATCTATGGAAAGAATTTCAAATGCCGTGCCGGAATCCAAACCCTTGCTTAAAACTGTCTGGGAAATGCGATCTGGGTTTTCCAGCACTTCTTTATGGCTCTGTGATGAACCGACGGTGGTTATAATACCTTCGCCTACACGGGCTATAATTGTTTCCTCACCGGCGCCGCCGACCAGTCGTTGTAAATCGGCGCGGACTGTAACGCGGGCTATAACCTTTACTTCTATACCGTTAACGGCAACCGCCGAAATCCAAGGTGTTTCGATAACTTTTGGTGTAACGCTCATGCTGACGGCTTCCAACACATTACGACCGGCAAGGTCGATAGCGGCAGCCCTTTCAAAGGTCAATTCCAAATTAGCCCGCTGTGAGGCGATTAGGGCGTCAACAACATTATCAACACGCCCGCCGGAGAGTAAGTGAGATTCCAATTGGTTGATATTTATATCCAATCCCGCTTTTCTGATTTTAATTAACGGTTTGATGATTCTATCCGGACGAACTCGCCGCAGGCGCATACCAATCAGAGTAAAAATATTAATGGTTACTCCCGCGGCCAGAGCGGAGATCCACAGCCCCAACGGCACAAAATTTAATATTACAATGACGGCGAAGATTCCTAAAATCATAAAAAAGTAAAAACCATATTCTAACGGCATTATAATGCTCCCTTCTTATTTTGCGCGCAATATTGACCCGCGCTTTAGTCAATAATTTCGCGCACAGTCAGTTTTTCATTGGAGATGTCTGTCACGATGATTTTTTTGTTTTCAAAGATGTAAGGACCATCGGACATGACTTCCATGATGGCTCCGTTAAAGTCGGCAAAGCCTACCGGTTTAAGAGGCGTTTTCGTTCG
>JAISRJ010000139.1 GCA_031273705.1 Clostridiales bacterium | reverse complement strand
CCACATTTACTTCATCTTCAACCCCGGCTAATTTACCCAGCTCCGCCTCGACCACGACGCCGTGTTCTTTCGCGTAATCAACCACTTCCTTGGTTTTGGCTACGTTCTCTTCATATTCAAAATGCGAACCGTCGAACATAACAGAGGTAAAGCCGTTTTGTATACAATACTTTACCGTTTCAAAATCCGGTCCGTGATCTAAATGCAAAGCCAGATCAATACCGGTTTCATCGACAGCGGCATCAACCATGCCTTTCAGATATTTTGCGCCCGCGTAGTGCAACGCGCTGCGCGACACCTGTAAAATAACAGCCGAGCCGCATTCCTTTGCCGCGCGAGTTACACCTTGAATAATTTCCATATCGTTGATGTTAAACGCGCCGATGGCGTATTTTCCATCAAAAGCCTTTGCAAACATGTATGTTGAAGTGACTAAAGCCATTTTTTGGCCCCTTCCGTATAATATGAAAGAATTATATAGTATGAATTCGTTATTGTAAAGCGGCCATAGACTATAGCCCTAAACCGTTATTATAATATGATTCTCACCGTTGGGTATCGCAAACGCCGTGCCGGGTTGAGAGGTTTCGACTTGTTTTAAAGCGGCTTTCGACTTGGTTTTGGCGATGGCTGGCGATATATTATGTAGAATCAGAGTGAATTCCGGCGCAACTAAATCGGTCGAGTAATATTCAATATCAAAATTATAAACTCCGTCCCTGCGGTAAGCGGAGACTTTCGCGCGTTTAGAACCGTTTTTATTGTAAATGAACGCGTCGGCAGAGTTGGTCAGTTCATAAACATGGGCTTCTAAAATATCCGGACTTTCGTCTTTTTTAATAATGATGGAGTTTTCCTTAACATATATTGGAATATCAAAATAATCTATCGATTCGGAATAGAATCTTCCGCCTGCGCGCTTTTTTCCGCTTATCAGGTGAGTAAAAACTCCGCTCGGCAGATAATACTCGCAGGTTTTATTCTCGTTAAATACAGGAGCTATCAAAAGGTTATCGCCCAGCATATACTGCAGATCCAAGTACCCGCAGATTGGGTCATCGGGGAACATCAACGCCATAATCCGCATAACCCCTATACCTTCCGAGCAAGATTGAACTGACTGCGCGAAAATATAGGGCATGAGCGATAGTTTTAGTTTTGTGAAAAATCGCAGCACATCGACGGATTCCTCATCAAATAACCACGGTACCCGGTACTGGTTGCTGCCATGCAGCCGAGAATGGGTGGTAAGTAATCCGAAAGCCAGCCAGCGCTTATAAAGATCGGGGGTAGAGGTGGATTCAAAGCCGCCTATGTCATGACTCCAAAATGCAAATCCGCTGGAAGCCAGAGACAAACCGCCACGTATGGTCTCCGCCATAGACTGGTAAGAAGCGAAGGAATCACCGCCCCAATGAACCGGAAATTGCTGTGAACCGGTCGTCGCGCTTCTCGCAAACAATACGGCCTGATTTTTACCTTTCTTCTCTTTAAGCAACTCATAAACTGCCTTATTATACAGAAAAGTATAGTAGTTATGCATTTTCTGAGGATCCGCGCCGTTATAGTAAACCGCGTCCACCGGAATCCGCTCGCCGAAGTCTGTTTTAAAGCAGGTTACACCCAGGTCTAACAGGGCGGATAATTTAGATTGAAACCATATTACAGCGTCCGGATTTGTAAAATCCACAATCCCCATGCCCGGTTGCCACATATCCCATTGCCAAATATCGCCGTTTAATTTTCTTAGCAGATACCCGCCCGCCACAGCCTCGTCGAACAGCGGTGATTTTTGACCGATATACGGATTAATCCAAACACAGACGCGCAGCCCTTTATTTCCGTCCGGATCGCTGCCCCTTTGTTTAAGACGGGAGAGCATGGGCTTAACTTCCGTAAACGTCTTTTCATCCCAAGAAAAATTACACCATTCGTATTCTTTCATCCAAAAACAATCGAAATGAAATACAGACAGCGGAATTCCGCGTTGTTCCATGCCATTAATAAATTCCGTAACCGTCGTTTCATCGTAGTCTGTGGTAAAAGACGTTGAAAGCCACAGGCCAAACGACCAATAAGGCGGCAAAACGGGCTTGCCGGTAAGGGACGTGTAATTCGCCAGAGCTTTGCGCATAGATCCGCCGCCGATTATGTAGTAATGCAGATATTCACCCGGCACGGAGAATTGATTCTTCGACACAGCTTCGGAAGCTATTTCAAACGAGACTCGATCTGTGTGATTAACGAAAATGCCATATCCGCGGTTGGATAAACAAAAGGGGATATTTTTATACGAGAGTTCCGACGAGGTGCCGCCATCTTCGTTCCAAATATCAATGCTCTGCCCATTTTTTACCAGCGGCCCGAACCGCTCGCCCAAACCGTAATATAATTCTTTTGGGGAAACTTCCAGACGCTCGCGCGTATATATGCCCTCGGGCGTGGTAATATGCGCCAGTTGTTTTGTGTCGGAACCGGTCAAATATTTACCGTCAAAATAAAAGGACATTTTGAATGGTTTCTTTTGCAGCGTAACTTGCATTTTTCCGTTTGAGAGCGTTATATTTGTTTCGTTTTCTTCTACAGTAATATTCGTTGGTATGGAATTAAGTTGAAAGGCGGGCAGAGTC
>JAISRJ010000131.1 GCA_031273705.1 Clostridiales bacterium | reverse complement strand
GAAGCTGCTACCCATGCCGAATTTTGTTATATAGTCTTTCGTCAGTGAGATGGACTTTTCTATATCGTTACTTGCGCCGGTTGTGATGTTATCCGCGCCGAAAACAATCTCTTCCGCCGCGCGGCCGGCAAAGTTAATTTTTATTTGGTTCTCGATTTCCTGTTTTGTGTGGTATATTTTGTCAGGAGGTATGTTTATACAAAATCCGCCCGCGCCTTTAGAACTGGGGATAATTGTAATTTTCGCCACGGTGTTTTCCGGCGATAAGAACTTGGCGGCCAATGCGTGACCGGATTCATGATAGGCTGTGATTGTACGTTCGAGTTCTTTTATATTACTTCGATCCTTCTTCTCACTTCCCGCGATTACCGTATAATACGCCTTGTCAATATCTTCGGACTCGATGTGTCCGCTTCGCGCTTGGCCGCGAAGATTGCCGCCTCGTTCAGAAGATTTTCCAGCATAGCGCCGCTGAAATAAACTGTTTGACGCGCAACGTTTTCTAAATCTATCTGCCCGGACATAGGTTTGTCTTTTTTATATAAAGTTAAAATGCTTAGGCGGGCGTTAAGATCCGGCAGACCTATTTCTACTTGGCGGTCAAATCGTCCTGGGCGGAGCAGGGCTTCATCCAAAATATCCAAACGATTCGTCGCGGCTATAATAATAATTCCTTCGCCGCTGGAGAAGCCGGACATTTCTGTTAAAAGAGCGTTAAGGGTTTGCTCACGTTCATCGTTGCCGCCATTAGGACCGCTGCTGCGCTTCTTTCCCAAGGCGTCTATTTCATCTATAAAAATAATGGCTTTTTTATCCGCGCGTGCTTTCTGAAAAAGTTCGCGTATTCGGCTTGCGCCGACACCCACATACATTTGCACAAAATCCGAACCGCTGACCGCGTAAAACGTCGCCCCGGCTTCCCCAGCGATTGCCTTCGCCATTAGGGTCTTGCCCGTACCGGGAGGTCCGTAAAGAATTATGCCTCGCGGCATCCGCGCGCCGTAACGCTCATATTTTTCCGGAGTCTTTATAAAATCCACAATATCCTGAACGCTTTCCTTGGCTTCGGCATTACCCGCAACATCGTCGAATTTCATGTAATGCTGTTTTGCGGCGGATGTCTCTTGTATATTCAAAGCCATTGCGTGTTTCGGTTGATTGTGGTTTGTGGAGCGATATAAGATGAGTAGAATGGCTATAAAAAAAATCGCGATAAGGGCTGTGCCCATTGAATTTTTTGCGGAAAAGACACTGCCTTCCGTAACAGGTATACCTTTTAAGAGTAATGACTCTTTTAATTCAGGATTTCTTGGATTATCGGTAAGAATATAATCTTCGCCGTCCACTAAACGATATTTAAACTGTTCGTCCTCAGTAACAACAACTTCCGCGACTGTTTTATTTTCAACCGCCTCGATAAACGCTGTGTAGGGCATAGTGACGGGTGTGCTGGTTTTTTTCAAAATAACCCCGGCGGCTAAAGCAAAAAAGACAAGGAAAAACAGTGTCGCTCCGAACATATTATTATTTTTGAGTTTTTTCCAGTTAATCATACGCGCCTCCCCCATACTTACACGTGCCTGCACATAATATAACGGCGTTTATGTAAACAGTCTTAATGGGGGTTATTGGCAGAGTAAGAGCAGCGGCGGAATCAGAAATATGCCCGCCACATGGTGGCGGGCATATCCAGTCTACAGTATTTCTAACAAATAAGGAATTGCCCTTTCAAAGCAAACTCCATACCGTATTTCTTGCCGCGCCTCGACTGTCAATGTAATACAGCGGTGGGTGTATCTTACCGCGATTTCCAACGCCTTTTCAAGGTCATGAGATCGAAGCAGCGCGGACAATAGCGCGCTTCCAAATACATCTCCCGTTCCATGAAAATACCCATCAATTCTATCGAGGGCAAAATAACTTATTTTGCCGGTTTCCGATTCATAACATGACGCGCCGAGTTTACCTTTCTCAAATGAGATTCCCGTCAGTACGATTCTTTTAGGTCCTAAAGCGGATAATCGATTAAGCAGACCGAAGATATATTCCCTGTCATAGATGTCCCCAACATAGGGTTCATCCAAGAGGAAAGCCGCTTCCGTTAGATTCGGAACGATAATGTCGGCGTGAGAGCAGAGTTTAGCCATACCCTTCGCCATTTCAGGAGAATAAACCGAGTAAAGTTTTCCGTTGTCAGCCATTACCGGATCTACCAAAGAAAATCCATCCCGCGCTTTAAACTTATCAAACAATCCCGCCACAAGATCAATCTGCTCAAAAGACCCCAAAAAGCCGCTGTATAACGCGTCAAACCGCAAGCCCAATGACTCCCAATGCTCGGCTATCGGTAAAATATCCGCGGTCAAATCACGGTAAGTAAACCCGCTAAACCCTCCCGTGTGCGTGGAAAGCACAGCGGTAGGCAAAACTCCGCAGTCAAACCCCGCCGCGGAAATGATAGGCAATGCCACAGTAAGCGAACAACGCCCGACACAAGAAATATCATGTATAGCCATAACCCTTTTTTGATCGCTCAATATAACCCCTCCGGAAAATTAATAGTATAATCTAGAATTCTAAAGAAAAAACAAGACCTGCAAACCGTTAAGTTTACAGGGCTTTTACTAGCGGAAGGGGGACTTGAACCCTCGACACCGCGGGTATGAACCGCGTGCTCTAGCCAACTGAGCTATTCCGCCTCACTTGCCCTTTTTATTATAGTGATATTCAAAAATTTGTCAACGGGTAAATGACTCTCAGATGAAATTATTTTAATTTGCTTTTATGTGTTCGTCGGGTTACAATTTATAGAACAGAGCGTAAAACCTCGCCCCTCGTGGGCGGGGATGTAAGCTCAACCATAAAATATGCGTTTTCTAGAGCATTAGCGAATGTCCTTTTGATTTTCAATGTACTTTCGGATGTTCTCCGCTGTAACAGTACCTGCAGTGCCAATATAATAACCTTTACTCCACAATCCGGATCCCCAGAACTTTTGTTGTTTCATATACGGAAATTTTTTGAATATCCAAATGGCACTTATGCTTTT
>JAISRJ010000045.1 GCA_031273705.1 Clostridiales bacterium | reverse complement strand
AGTGAGTACTGTGCCACATTAAACAACGGTCTGCTCAAGCTGGACACAGATTCGCTACGAATGTATGCCTTGGATACTTTGACAATTCACGGCATATTGAAACTTGAGCATGTCGGTTTTGTTGTTCATGCTTCGGATGCGCTTCATATTTTCCATACTAAAGAAAGTAATAACAAAAATAATACCATAAACAAACGTAACAATAAATTTATCAAAGAATTATCATCAATATGTTCTTATGAAGACAACTATCTTCTAATCGGACATACCGGAATCAGTTACTGTCACATTGGAACAGACACTATCGGCGATGCAAAATTTGAGTTTTTGGATATGTCGTTCAACAGCGCCGCCATTGCCGAAGGCGAGGACGGCAAACTTATTCTCGGTTCCACAACGGGATTGTATATATACGACCATGGCACCCACAAAATGGAACATGTAGTTATTCCACAAGACAAATTGCTGCGTAACACACTGTATTTTTTCACTCAAAACATGACAATGCCCGTATGGGTATTATTAATCAGTGGTTTTATAGCGCTGATAGTGTTTGCGGGATATTATTTCCGGATATTTAAGCCCCAAAAAGCGAAAAACAAAGGCAACTTTCAATCTGGAAATAAAGAACCTGTTTCCTCACAACAAAACACCGTGCCACAAAATTCGGTTAAGAGATTACCACAAGCGGATGACAAACCTCAATCGGATAACTTCTTAGCCCCTGTAAAATCTCCAATGGATATAGCCGCAGATGAGATAAAACAAATTATGAACGAATTGGCAGGAATACCCGAAGCAAAGGATGAAAAAAAAGACGAGGTTGATGAGAAAATCAAAGAATTGGCAAACATGTGTAATATGTTCATGGATAAGTTTGAAGAGGAGTTAACAGGTTTGAATATGGTGCAAAATCAAATACGCCCTATGGCTACGGTATGGATCTATGCATACGCGGGGGGAACAGGTTCTGCAAAACTTGGGGAAATATTCAAAAAATACAAAAAACACAGACTGCCCAATTCCGCATACGAAATTTCCAAGTTATGGGACAGAATATGTGAGAATATCAGTAAGATACCGATGAAAGAAAGAACGCCTTGTATGAATAAGATACACGAAAACATCAAACTGCTTCAGTCGGAAAACAAAAAAAGCAGATAGACACAAACAGTACAAGGCATTACAAACAATTAAAATAAGCGTTTTACCTTCGTAACCGTTTCACCAAGCAATTCGTTTACGAACATTACACATTGTGCGAAATTCGGCAAATAGTGCTGTCGTATTTGCCGTTTTGAGCGGCAAAACACATTTTTACAGCGCCGGGACGGATATTTTTTTTCGGGTCTGTCTTTTCTCTTTAATCAAATCAAATTCTGTCTTGTCAGGGCTAATATCCTTATATACACATGTTTTTATTTTCCACTAAACTACTCCAATTTTCACAGATTTTCATAGGTTTTCACAAATTTCACAAATCTTCACAAATCTTCATAAATCTTCACAATTTATTAATAGAGAGATATTTATAACAAAATATGATGTAACTTTGCCCCGATTTTGGATTATTAAACGATAAAAATGGATATTATGTTAAGTAATTACAATTTAGACGATTACGATTATTGTTTCCTCCTGGGCTTGACGCCGGCAGCGTCGCAGGATGACATAAAACGCTCGTACAGAAGGCTTGCCACAAAACACCATCCCGATAACGGCGGTAACATTAAGGTGTTTACCAAACTAAACGAAGCCTATCGTACTCTGGGCAATGCGACTAAATGTGCCGAATATGACGACGCTTTGTGGGTGCGAAGGTATACGGCAGAGCAGACCGAACAGGAGCAGACGGCAAAGCACAAAGCCGGCTCATATGCTGAACCCAATAATACCTGCGAAACGCGCCATGGGAGCGGTACCGGATTGGGTTTTCCGGATGTACCGGATATGTTTATTAGTGGTGAGATGTTTTTTTTAGAACACCGGTATAAAATCCAGATTAGAAATGAAATTATTATTTTTATTTATTAATATTTTAAATTAAATTTTTATGCAAAAAGTTATTAAAAAACAACAGCATCCCAAAGGATTATACCTCCTTTTTGGGGTCGAAGCGTGGGAGAGGTTCTCCTACTACGGAATGCGGGCTTTGCTCGTGCTCTTTATGACTAGCACGGTGATTGGCTTCAATGATAGCCAGTCCGCGAAACTTTACGGCTGGTTTACCGGGCTAGTATTTCTTACACCATTAATCGGAGGGTATCTGGCTGACCGGTTGATTGGAAAAAGGCGCTCCATTGTGATCGGAGGACTTCTGATGGCTATTGGGCAATTCACTTTGGCCGCCTACGATCTGATTCCGCCAAGGATATCGCTCTTTGCAGGACTGACTTTGATTGCTGTCGGTAACGGGTTTTTCAAGCCGAATATCTCGGCTATGGTTGGCGATCTGTATGAGCCTGATGATTTTAAGCGCCGCAATGAGGCTTTCTCGATTTTTTATGTCGGGATCAATCTTGGCGCTATGATCGCTCCGCTAATCTGCGGCTATCTTGGGGAAGCAGTAGCTTGGAAGTACGGGTTTCTGTCTGCCGGCTGCGGGATGCTTCTGGCTTTGCTCGCTTATTTCCTGCTACAGAAAAAATATTTGGGAAAGATCGGTCTGTATCCGGCGGAGAAGGAGAATAAAACAACTTCCGAACACAAGGAAAAAAAGCCCCTCACTAAAG
>JAISRJ010000274.1 GCA_031273705.1 Clostridiales bacterium | reverse complement strand
GTTACCCGCCGTATCTGCGCTGCGTGATGGGTCTACGCGAATGTGCCGCCGGTAGGGCTTTTGTCAAAACGCGATTGGTCGCGGCAAAGCTATTGCCGTATCCATAAAGTAATTATTTGGGACAAAGCCATTTCTTTCATAATCCGGAATGATTTTACCCGTGTCTGACAACTTCGAAGCGATATAGCTGGATGGACTCGTTTTCACCGATACTCGCTTTGCTTCGCGCTATACTCAACTGCTGATTTACAGTGGTTATACCTTCCAAATTTGGAAGAAGCAAGCCCCATCGTGAGCCATTGGATACAATTACTCCATATCGATTTACATCTAACATAGAAGAATCCGAAATCTGTTCAGCCTCTTTTAAAACATCCACTTTATATGTCAGCAACGGCAGTTCTTCCACAGTTACAGGAGCGAATCGGTCGTCGCTAAGCCCCGCCCACTCGGCATTTTGAATTATCTCTCGGGCAATGTTTGATTGTGTGGGCGTTATTGTACCGATACAACCGCGCAATCGCCCGTTGATATGAAGCGATACAAAAACTCCGGCTTGAGATTCTGTCAATCCGGCTGGGAGTTCCTCTGTATCCTCCGCAGTTATGGTGTATCTTATGCCAGTTTTCACCAGATGTTCCAGAGATTTTCTCGCAAGTGACTGATATTCATCCTCGGTTTGTTTAGATTCTTTAGAAGAACGTGTTATTTGTTCCAAATAAATTCGTTCAAAATCCCGTGAGTCGTTTGTACCCTCCGGATAAAATCCTAAAACGGCATACCCAACTCCGAACGGCCCTTCATATGATAGCAATGCGGAACGAAGATCAGTCTTATCCAAACACCCCGCCATAATAATGTACGAACGGTATCCACAATCCGCGGCGGTTTCGATAAATTTGTCGTTCATGTTCATGAGCGACAAAAAATCGCCTTGGCTTAGGGCTTGAGTGACTTGCCGGTCGTATTCGGGACCTTCCGGAACATATCCGTAAGGTCCGCTTTTTAGCAGCTTGTGTGATAAATCTCCACTGGCTATAATAACAGCTTTGCGATTCAAATCATTCACGGCTTGCGCTATGGCCCGCCCAAAAATATAATGTGTTTCAACAGGGAAGCCCGATTGAGAAACGCGCAGACATTTATACTCGGAGTAGTTTTTATCCAAAAACCACATGGGGATCATTACACCGTGATCCAAAGCGGGATCTCTTTCTCCCATAGTTCCCGCTCGTATATCTAATTCTTCCGCCCTTCTGGTAACCGCCGCCGCCAACGCAACATCATAAGGCTTAGTCAAGGTTACTGTCGGCGCGCCGAAATTCGCGAAGTCGCCCCCGGCGTCCAACCCCGGCGATATGTGAAAATAATCCGAGTATGCAACTGTGTGAGGCGTTATAAAAATAATTGTATCCGGTTCCAAATTCTTTACCTCTTGTGAAACCTTCATAAACGCGTCCAGAGTATCTTGTATTTCTTTTTCCTTGCCCTGTCCGATCTCCGGAATCGCCAAGGGCGGATGGGGTAGCGCGTAAGCCGCTAATATGGACATTGCTTTACCTCGTTTTTACTTGGATATTTTTTTGTTTAACTCTGATTGCCGAGAAGCCGCGCGCCTTACCGCTTCAGTTCAGCGGGTATAATATGACGTTACGGTTGCTTTCCAATATAAGCCAAAATCCCGCCGTCCACATAAAGTATGTGCCCATTTATAAAATTGGAGGCGTCAGAGGCGAGAAAAACCGCAGGGCCTTTTAGATCGTCCGTGCCGCCCCAACGGCCTGCCGGGGTCTTGCTTATTATAAAGGCGTCGAATGGGTGGGGGGAGCCGTCCGCCCGCTTTTCACGCAATGGCGCGGTCTGCGGGGTTGCTATGTATCCCGGTCCTATGCCGTTGCACTGGATATTATAACCTCCATATTCGCTGGCGATATTGCGGGTTAACATTTTAAGCCCTCCCTTTGCCGCCGCGTATGCGGATACAGTCTCTCGCCCTAATTCGCTCATCATAGAACAAATATTTATTATCTTTCCATGTCCCAGCTTTATCATAGAGGGAATCACAGCTTTTGAAACAATAAACGGCGCGTTTAAATCCACATCTATTACCTTGCGAAAATCCTCGGCGCTCATTTCCGTCATGGGGACGCGTTTTATAATACCGGCGTTGTTGATCAAAATATTTATCGGACCCACTTCTTCTTCTATAACGGATACCATTTCATTAACCGAGTCCTCGTTCGTCACATCGCAGACACAGCCGTAAGCTTCTGCGCCTATGTCGGCGTATGCTTTTAGACCTTTATCCACCAAATCCTGATTTATATCGTTAAATGTAATGGTCGCCCCAGCCTCCGCCAACGCCGTGGCAATCGAAAAACCTATTCCATAACTCGCGCCGGTAATCAACGCGACTTTTCCTTGTAAAGAAAATAAATCACTCATCGTAGCCCTCTACATAAGATCTGTTGTATTAATAACGTCCATATCATCAAACGCTTGGTTCTCTCCGCCCATTGCCCATATGAACGAATAGGACGACGTACCGCAGCCGGAATGGATACTCCAACTGGGGCTTATAACCGCTTGACCTTCCTTCATTACTATGTGCCGAGTTTCCGTTCCTTCGCCCATCATATGAAAAATAACATTGCCTTCGGGAATGTCGAAGTAAGTATAAACTTCCATTCTGCGTCCGTGGGTATGCGCGGGCAGGGTGTTCCAAACCGAACCGGGTTCCAAAACAGTCAACCCCATCGAAAGCTGACAGGTTTCCAGCACATCCGGGTGTATGAACTGATTTATAACGCGTTTGTTTGCGGTTTCCGAAGCGCCGAGCGGCTTTTTAGCGGCGTCGTTTACGCCGATAAACGTAGTTTTACATGATTTATGCGCCGGAGCGCTGACCATATAAAATTTCGCGGGGTCTTCTTTGCTTACACTGCTGAAAAAAACTTTCTTTACGCCCTTTGCGATATACAGACAATCCAACCGCCCCAGCAGATAATCCGTATCGTCGGCGCTGACTATACCATTGCCGCCCAGATTAAAAATGCCAATCTCTCTGCGTTCCAAAAAGAATTTTGTGCCGAAGCTTGCCCATACATCAATGTTGTCATCGATAGCTATTTTTCGAGTTATGGGGAAACACCCCAACGTTACCATCCTATCTACATGGCTGTATACTGCTGTCATCGAATCCTGCTGGTATAGAGTCTCTATCAAAAATTCATTCCGCAATTCCTGTGTTGTGTATCGCTTGAAATCTTTGGGGTTTACACTGTAACGGATTTCCATAAGACCCTCCTAAATCCACAGCTTTTTGTTTATTTGTAAAACTGATAACGCAATCATTTTTCACCAAGCTAGTCTTCACCAAGCTAGTCTTCACCAAGCTAGTCTTCACCAAGCTAGTCTTCACCAAGC
>JAISRJ010000208.1 GCA_031273705.1 Clostridiales bacterium | reverse complement strand
TTAGTTCCCGCGCGAGAACAACGCGGATTATTCAAGAAGGTAAACCCGGTGAACAGCGCTTGACAAAGCTTGTGACCAAAATAAACGGCGAGGTATCGGACGAGGAGATTATCAGTGCGATTACAATCGTTGAACCGATTATCCAGGTAGAAGAAATCCCACCAAAGTAAGGTGCGCAAATGATTCCGTTTGCAATATAAAATACAGGAGGATTATATGTCAGAAGAAAACACTACGACTCAAGAACGATTAGCGGAGAAATTGCTTGCCACGAGAACTATTTTGATCTATGGCGAAATAAATCAGGTACTCGCCGAACGAGTGAGCACGCAGCTTCTGCTATTACAGCAGGCGAACGGCGACCCTATAAAGCTGTACATTAACAGCCAGGGCGGTCATGTGGAGGCAGGGGACACTATTCATGACATGATAAAATATGTTTCTCCCAAGGTACAAGTTATTGGCACCGGCTGGGTGGCAAGCGCGGGTATTACTATTTATCTGGCGGCGGAAAGGGAGAACAGGCTGTCTATGCCCAATACTCGCTATATGATACATCAGCCGTTGGGTGGCGTGCAAGGGCAGGCGTCCGATATAAAGATCGAGGCGGATGAAATTATAAAGATGCGCGCGCGCATTAATAAATTAATCTCCGACGCCACCGGACAACCGCTAGAGCGTATTAACGAGGACACCTTGCGCAATTATTGGATGGATTCCGCTCAGGCGTTGGACTATGGTATTGTAGGGCGCATTCTGTATCATTATGAGAACTGATAATTCGGAATTAACTTTCTCGCAAGCAGTCGAGCGCAGTATTATTACCAAATATAGAAAACCCATATGGCGGGCTTTTATCAAGGGCATTCAGAACTATAAACTGATTTTAAAAGGAGATAGAATAGCCGTATGTCTCTCCGGCGGTAAAGATTCCATGTTGATGGCAAAGTGCCTTCAGGAACTAAACCGCTACAGTCATGTTATATTCGATCTGGTGTTTTTGGTGATGGATCCGGGCTATAGCGCGGAAAATCGGCTGATTATTGAGGAAAACGCTAAAAGACTGGATATTCCGATTACTATATTCGAGACCGGGATTTATGACGCGGTTGTGAATGCGGGCGACGGAGCTTGTTACCTCTGCGCCCGCATGAGACGCGGATACTTATATAAACAGGCGCGGGTATTGGGATGCAATAAAATTGCGTTGGGGCATCATTACGATGATGTTATCGAGACGATTCTTATGTCTATGTTCTACGGCGGCGAAATACGAACCATGCTGCCTAAGCTGAAGAGCACTAACTTTGAGGGGATGGAACTGATTCGTCCTCTATATCTCGTGCGGGAAGAAGCGATTATCACTTGGCGAAATTATCATAGACTAAAATTCATCAACTGCGCGTGCCGGTTTCAGGAAAATTGCTTACCCGAGGGGCAAGGCGCTGGCAAACGCGCCGAGACTAAAAAACTGATCAAGACTCTAAGAACGCAAAATCCCGTTATAGAAAAGAATATATTCAAAAGTGTGGAAAATGTGCAAATGGATTCTGTGGTTGGATTTAAAAAGCAAGGGACTCGGCACAGTTTTTTGGATGAGTATTAGGACGCGTCGTCGGTTGCTATGTCAAGCCTTCCGGAATATTATACAATATTCTATAAAGTGGAAGGGAATGTCCATGCAATGGTATCTGCTTCTTTTGCTTTTGTTATCTGAAAAAAAGACCGGGAAATCTGACAAGCCGCGTACTGTCCCGCAAACTTTAACCGACCCGAATAGAGTTTTTACACCGATAAATGTAAATTATGTGCCAGCGAGATTTCCGCCGATTCATCTACGTCCGATTAAACCTATTATTGACATTAGTAGATTGCGGTCCCTGTCGATAAGTCCGGAACCGATATACATCAACCCGATAAGACCCGAACCGGTGGTGTATACCAGTCCGATAAACCCGGAACCGGTATACGCCAACCCGATAAATCCGGAACCGATGGTATACGCCAACCCAATAAAACCCGACCCGGTCGTATACGCCAATCCGATAAACCCGGAACCGACGGTATACGCCAACCCGACAGATTGGAGCCCGGCTGAAATGAATGACGCCATAATAAGTGAGGATGGTCTGAACATATTGATTAGACCAACCGTGTCAAACGCGGTAACGATAATCGATCCGCCGAATAATGTTATCAGCCAGTCGAGATGGCGTTTTAAACTGCCGCCGCAAGTTTTAGTTGGTTTCTGGTTTGGATGGCTGCCACGGCTTGCGTTGGAGGATATTCCCGCGGAATATAATGTAGTGTGCGTCGCGTTTTTAGAGCCGGATGAAACCGGAATACCGCACTTCATACCGCCAATGGATGAAGAGAGGTTTATTACGGGAATCAGTTGGCTGAAGAATTCCGGGCAGACCGTTTTATTGTCGCTTGGCGGAGCGCACGAGGGTGTCGCGGTCTGGGAAGCGGACAGACAGAAATTTAAAGACGAGATTATGCGGGACATTGACAGATATGGATTTATGGGAATAGACATTGATCTGGAAGGCGCGTCGATAACGGCTGCCGATAATGTCAGGGTAATCCCGTCTGTACTGGCGGAGTTGAAGGATTACTATAACGAGCTGAATATGCCATTCTTTATAACCCTTGCGCCGGAATTTAATAATCTGAGAGGGGAAAACGCGCCATATAAGCCGATTCTGCAAGCTTTAGAGGGTTACTATGATCTTGTGTTCGCCCAATACTACAATCAAGGGCTGGATGGCATTTGGTCGGATGAATACATGCTGTATCTCTCGCAGAGTGACAACGATTTGAAATCTGAGTTTTTATTTACCCTCACGACCGCGATTGTAACCGGCACTAGTAATTACTACCGTATACCATCTCAAAAATTCGCGATTGGGCTGCCGGCGTCTCAGGTTTCGGCAATGAACGGTTATGTTCAGGACCCCGCGGATGTCGGTTTAGCTCTGGACCGCCTTGAAATGGAAGGCAGGCGTATAAGAGGGCTTATGACTTGGTCTATAAATCAGGACGCCCAGAACGGTTTTGAGTTTATAAGCAGGTATGCGACTATGGTGTATAGATAGATAGTTGCGACAAATTAGTAAACTACAATATTAGCCTGTAACTGGTAAGAATCGGTTGCAGCGCTATTTTTTTATATCTAGTTTTCAGGCTTCGCCATAATATTTTGTACATAAATAATTTTCCGCTTAAGCAAAATATCGCGCCTAGGGGACCAACTTAGGAATTAGCATTCCCATAAATTGGCAAGTTTATGAAACGAACGTGGTCAAAGTATAATCGCGGGGACGATTGACATCGTCCCTATCTAAAAAATTCCAAATCTGATAAAGAAGCGGCGTTATCTGGCCATTCGGGGCGGGTAGTCATTGGTTGCAGACTATAATCCAGGTTGGGCGAGCGGAAAAAAACACCGCTCTTACTCGGATCTTGCGCGAGGGTATATATAGATGAATCGGAATACATATCCGTCAAGGTGAAGTTATCCGCATCCTTATCAGGCACCCATGAAAGAAGGTACTCTGAATATTCCATAAGACCGGAAGAAGCGGATTCCGGCCCATAGATACTTACCTGGCTGTTGAATACAGCGCCATCAATGTGATTGCCAACAGCCTCCAATGAATAAAAGCCGATACTTTCACTCTCTATATTCGGTTCTTTCATCCTTTTAAAAAAAGAATCATCATACAACGCGACAGAAATTTCATTCAATCGGTAAGGATCTCCTGTTGTAGACGCTGTAAAAAGCGTCTGATTATCCTCTTTGGCTACTCGTAAAGCGATTATCCTGTTTTCATAGCAAACGCAAGTTACCCGATAATCCTTTACATCCAAATAATCGGTTATGTTTTTAATCTTGCCCAGCGAACGGGCTATAATCGTTGGTTTTTTGTCAAGTGAGCCTTTGGAAGCCAGCAACTGTTCCGCAATGCCGCGTAAATTCTCGCCGGAAATATCTATAACTATAGTCTTGCAGTTTACCTCTTTATCTCCAATGGAGACCTTCTCAGCTTCGCCGTTTGTAATTAAGGATTTTGATAGAGCGGTTTTTATAAGCCCTGTGTATTTGTTGTTTGCCTGCGCAAATTCCGGGGCGATCGCGCTAATGCTTCCACCCATAAAAAAGCGTTTAAGAGCGCTGTATGAAAGATTCAAGTTATACGGGACTCTCAAGTCCATGCCGTTATTTTCAAGCATACGATTCAGCTCATCGTCTAAGTTACGCAAACTAGATGTGTAAAGCCTTTCATTTAATCTAAGGCTTAGAATGTCGTCCGTTAAAAATAATCCCGCGCTCCCCTCGGCGTTTGCGGCGGAGACAAGCAATTGATTCCGCTTCTGATCATTATATATATTAAACCTAATATCATTATACCTGA
>JAISRJ010000177.1 GCA_031273705.1 Clostridiales bacterium | reverse complement strand
GCGTAAACGATTTTTATTATAAACAATATAATTTATTAAAATATTTAAGATTATTTATATTTTAATTGATTATTTAACCTAGAAGATGAAAGCGGCGCTGAGAAGAAAATTATTAAATACATAAAAGCCCATTTGGATTATACTCAAAAATATAACAATGAGAAGGGGTTGAGCGATATTGGAGAGGGCAAGCGTTAATTTCATAAAAAGTATAGCGCCCTTGCTTCACAAGAAAGGCAGAGAGGAACAAAACTGTTTTATTGTGGAGGGAGAACGGTTTGTTAAGGAGATAGGACAGGATTGGCGGATCAAGTGTATTATTGTTTCGGAAGATTACGCGAAGAGCAAAGGCTCGCAATTTGAGTGTAAAGCGAATGTTTTTATTACTCCGGAGTATTTATTCAAAAAGATTTCCGATACCGTTACTCCACAAGGGATTATTGCTGTTTGCGAGAAAAGACTGTTTCGGTTGGAGGAAGCGGTAAGGCCCGGAGGAATTTCTCTTCTGTGTGACCGGATTTCTGATCCCGGCAATCTAGGAACCCTAATTCGTACAGCTAATGCCGCAGGCGCGGATTGCGCTATTTTACTAAATTCATGCGAGCTGTACAATCCAAAGGTAATTCGTTCATCCACGGGGTCTGTGTTTCATCTGCCGTGTATAGAGGAAGAAAGTTTGGAAAAGATTTTGCGTCTTTTTCATGAACAGGATATTAGGACGGTCGCGGCTGTGGTGAGGGATGGAACATTGGTTTATGACGCAGAGCTTACTCCGCCAGTGTGTTTAATGGTAGGCAGTGAGGCTTGCGGTTTATCCGATGAACTGATAGGGCGCGCCGACATGCGGGTTGTGCTGCCTATGAGGCCTGGAGCGGAATCTCTTAACGCTTCTGTGGCTGGAAGTGTCTTACTTTACGAGATAGTCCGGCAGAGATTGCGGCGGCAAATATAAAAATAAAAAAAATGATTTTTTTAAGAGATTGCTATTGAAATTAGCGGAGAAATAATATATAATGTGTTTTAGTTGTTTGGTTGGTCGATAAATTGGATTTCTGAGAGAATTAACTTATGCGGTAACAAGGCAATCTTACGGCTCTGTAGAAATATACAAGGCATGAATGTGCCGTCATTTGAAAACTGTGGGACACACACGAGGTTAGCTTTTTGATACTTCTGTCGTTAGGTGTATTAAGCAAGAGGTCCCTCACTTCCTAGGGCGGCGGTGAATATGTCACTTAGAAGTCAAGCCCAGAAAACTGGCAATTGCTAGGGCAAGCCCACGCCTTCAAGCGTGGGGTCGCTGACGACAACGCTTTGTAGATATGTTTATTTTTTAGGCAGCCAAACACTTTATAACGCGTACTTCTTATTTTTTGTTATATTTTTCTCCTTTCCCTCTTTCTGAGAAAGCCCCAGTGGGTTTTCTCCTTTTTTAATGTGGAGGGAATGACAAGCTCGGCTGTGTGGGCGCTCGTTTGAGAAAATTATGGAGATATATTTTCTTGGCAGATACAATATATTTGCATTGCTGTGAAAATTCCAGGGGGTCGGAATGGAGAATAGATTGGAACAAGTAAAACGGTTGATTAATAATAAGGAAGCTAATGAGCGCTTGATAGAAAGCGGTGTTATTATGCTGGATCCTAACAGTGTGTGGATTGACGACAGGGCGAGGATTGAACCGGGAGTTATTTTATATCCGGGCGTTATTATCGAGGGGGAATGCAAGATAGGGAAAGACTGTATAATAGGTCCTAATTCAAGACTGGTTAATTCTGAAATAGGCGAGGGAACGGAAGTTGCTTACAGCGTGCTGCTGGATTGCACAGTCGGGGCATTTACAAATGTGGGACCGTTTGCGTACATTAGACCGCATTCAAAGGTTGGCGACCATTGTAAGATCGGCGATTTTGTAGAAATAAAAAACTCCGTTTTGGGCGATGGAACTAAGGCTTCGCATTTGACTTATGTGGGCGACTCGGACGTAGGAAAGAAAGTTAATTTTGGATGCGGTACAGTGACTGTAAACTATGATGGTACTAAAAAATACCGAACTGTAATAGAAGATAACGTTTTTATCGGGTGCAACAGCAATTTGGTTGCTCCGGTCGTTTTAAAAGAAGGTGCTTACACCGCCGCCGGTTCTACCATTACCGACGACGTGCCCGCGCATTCGCTGGGTATAGCGCGGGCTCGCCAGGTTAATAAAGAGGGATGGTCAAAAAAGTTATGATTTTCCCTCCAGGGAGAAATGATGTCAAATGATTTCGCTTGCGGGTATAATATTCACAATCTTCTTAACTTGTTAAAAGCATATATGATGCACGCGATAATTGTACCTACCAAAAACATGGAGACACCTGCCCAAACATTCCATAAACCGATAATCGGAGTTTTTTCGGTAGCCTTGGACGGAAGGTTACGGCTATATGTTAAGGGTGTTGGCGACGGATTAGGAGAGGTAAAGTTTTCCGCGTTAGCGGACGGAGACGCACTTTCCAAGTTGGTTGACTCCAAATTGACTAATTCGGTTTCAGGCGCCTCTGTTGGTGGTTCTGCAGGCTCATAAGCCGGGGCTTGTGTTTCGGGTTTCGATTCGTTTTGTGTCTTTTCAGCATGAGCGGCTTTCCAACCAGCCGAGCGATTTATAACCGGTGTTTCTTCCACATAAGGTTTCGCTGTCGGCGGCATAGTAAATACTTCGGGGGGAACAGTGAGCGGTACATCCGAATCCGACGTCTCGAAATACGCACGCAATTCTGATAAAGGTGTCTGAGTGGGGTTGCCCCAAATTTCTTGAGTGTATCCGGCTATCGGATTATAGTTATCGCTATTTGAAGTTTCGTTCTCCGCGGGAGAAATAAAGCCGCTTTTTTGTGTAGAATTCGCTAAAGGCGACAGATAATCGCTGTCCGGCTCTAAAGTATCATACTCTGAATCATATTCCGCGCCGAGTGAGATGAGTCCTGTTCGGTATTCAAATGAAGGATCATAATCGTCATAGTCATTCAATGGATAAGGATTTTCAGTGGTGTAATTTTGCCTGTATTCATAGACGTCAGAATTTACATACTCTTCCGGATCTTCGGTTTCCTCTTCCTCAAAATAGCTTCTATAACGCCCTGCCGGTTCGCTGTAATCAAAATAACTGTTAAGTCCATGCGACAGCGGATTGGGAGTAGGGGTTAAAGTTCGAGGGGTTCGCCTCGGAGCGATGAAAGAAGTCGGAGGCGCTGTCGTCGAAGTCGGAGCGACGGAAGAAGTCGGAGGCGCTGTCGTCGAAGTCGGAGCGACGGAAGAAGTCGGCGGCACTGTCGTCGAAGTCGGAGCGATGAAAGAAGTCGGCGGCACTGTAGTAATTGGAGCAGAGAAAGAAGTCGGCGGCGGTGTTGTCGAAGTCGGAGCGATGAAAGAAGTCGGCGGCGCTGTTGTCGAAGTCGGGGTGACGAAAGAAGTCGGAGCGACGGAAGAAGTCGGCGGCGCTGTTGCAGTCGGAGCAAAGGTAAAGGTCGGTTCAACGCTTGGAGCGGCAGTAAAAGCCTCGGTTATAACCGGTGTAAACGCGGAGTAAGAAACAGGTGGAGAAGCGGCGGCGGGAGTGAAGGCTGAAAATGTGGCCGCGGCTTCGCTCATAATTGGTGCCGCACTGGGTTCTTCTGTGAAATAATATGGATTTTGTGTTAATCCGAGAGGGTATGTCGTGTTTTGGGCAGCTGCGTTTAGAATGTCGGCAGCGCCGAATTCCTGCCCTTCCACATATAAATCTCTATAGTCGTCTATCTCCCGCTCGGGTGAAATCTCGTTATTCGTATATTCCAGCAATGGAACTTCCGCCCTATTATACATCTGATTAGTTTGCGCGACTAACGACCGCCCAAACTCGTACTTGTCATTGTACAGTCCCGTCTTGCCTAATGATATAGACGCGCTTTGGGATTGTGCTCCCGTATAGCAGGTATTAAAGTTTATCAATTTATGATTTAAATAGCAATTGATAAACGCCCCTCCCAAAACTCCTTCATTTGCGCTGTCGATGTTTGGCTTTAGCAAAGCAGCCTTTAACTTTAAAGTAAAACTTTTATCTTTCAGCAAGTCAAAAGAAAATGTTTCTGAAGATGAAAACGCGCATCCGAATGTATCCGGCGCAAGCCAACTGGTTTTAAAAGATGAGGCATATTTCGGAGGCGGCCAATACTCTCCTCTTTCATCCGTGAGGGTCCAGCTAATGGGTTCGCGTTTGATGGCGTCGGTCATTATCTGGCCGACCGTTATTTTATCCCACTGCGATGGGTTGTCGCCCGGTTTAAATTGCAGTTCCCATTCCAGATTGCTCTCGTTAGTATTCGGCGGAACTATTGTCAGCGTCGGATAATTATTTGAAAGGCTCGATCCGCCTTCGGCGGCGGAGACAGTTAGACACATTAAGATTATTGTTATCGGCAAAATCAATTTGCGCAAAAAAATCCCTCCGAATTGCTCAACGTTTTTCACGTTTTATACTCGCAAACGGAAGCATTTGCCATACTTACAATTGTTGTTGGCAAATGTTTACGCTCGCGAGTATAGCATTCCCAAAGGGATAAAAAAAATAAGTGGTTTAGTCTTGCTCTCTGTATAATCGCGCAATCGCGCTTATAAACTGTCCGTTTGTGGGCTTTGGCAGTATGCGTCCACTGTCGCCCAATTTTAACAGATGGAAATAATTTTCGCTGTGTCCGTTTTTCCAGGTTGTACTAATGGCATTTCTTATAGCTCTCTCTACACTGCCAGCTGTTGTGCGCCATTTTTTCGCTATAAAAGGGTACAAAGCCTTTGTAATGCGCTTACAATATGTTTCGTCGCTAATAACCGCGTCTATACCGGTTATTAGGTAATCATAACCTTTTAGATTTGGAGAGATACGTATAAAATCCAAAGTCTCCGCGATAAAACTGCTGGCTTCGCTTTCCTTCTTATCAGTTTTTTCTGACGGAGGGTGCTTGCTCGAATACTTGAAGCGATATATTTCATAAATTTGATTTGGCAGAGTGTTAGCGTCGAACGGCTTTATAATGAAATAATCCGCTCCGTTTTGCAGTGCGGTACGGGCAGCCATGTTGTGTCCCTTGCCGGTGACAATCACCAATAAATCGCTGATACCACTAGTTCTAATATGTTCCAAAATCCGAAATGCCCCATTATCAGGCAGGTTAACATCTAAAAGAGCTATATCCGCCTTATGTTCCGCGATAAAGTTCAGAATCTTTTGGTAGTCATGTGATTTGCATAAAATATTATATGATTCCTGCCCCTCAAAAATATGCTCCAATTCCTCTATATATTTTTTATCATCGGCTAGTATTAGATTCAAGGTATCCATTAATCTCCTCCCACGTTTAAATAACATAACCAGAATATTTATCGACATATGAGTCAAAAAAATTAAGTCATCGTAAAAGCGGTGAAGAATATGGTAATCAGTGAAAATCTTTCAACTCTAAATCCCCTTCCATTATTTCAGCAGTATATCTTGAACAAGGCAGGTAAATCTA
>JAISRJ010000167.1 GCA_031273705.1 Clostridiales bacterium | reverse complement strand
AAAGAGGTAAGTATGAGAATATTGGCTTCCAGCGCGCGCGCGCTGCTCTTTACAGATGAAACGGGGATAATAGTTTACGCTAATCACAATGCGGAAACATTACTGGAACAAGAGAGTATAACAGGCCGCGGACTGTTTGACTTCTTTGAAAACCCGGAAGAACTGCAAAAAAGTATTATTAACACCGCGAAGCGCAGTACCTTCGGAGAGATAACATGTAAAATGCGTGAGGAAAACGATCTTATCAAATTACGCATGAGTATTTTATCGGAGGAGTCGCAGGATTTTAAAAGAATATTCGTTACGATGATTAAACTGTCGCCAACTTTTTAGAGGCAGGTTGGGCAATCAAACAATCTCTAACATTCTAAAGGCAATATCGGCGCGCGCCAAAGCTTCTTCCCTGGTGCCGCCGATTGCGGTAATATGCCCCATCTTGCGCATAGGTTTAGTAATTCTTTTACCGTAGATGTGAACGCTGACCCCGTTAATTTTTAAAGCGTTTTCCAACCCCAGGCAAACCGCGCCTTCGCCTCTGGATCTGTCGGAGCCAAGCAAGTTCATCATGACAGCGGGTTTTATTAAAGAGGGATCGCCCAACGGTAATCCGGAGACAGAGCGAATATGGTTTTCAAATTGAGAAACGACGCAGGCTTCTATTGTATAGTGACCGGAATTATGCGGTCGCGGGGCGATCTCGTTCACCAATGCCAAACCGTCACGGGTTATAAACAATTCGACACAAAACATTCCGACACCCTTGAATATATTCATTACGTTTGTCGCCAAATCCATCGCCGCTTTTGTTTTGCCCTCGGAAAGCTCGGCGGGTACCAGAGTTTGCCGCAGAATATTTTCATGATGAATATTCTCCGCCACCGGATAAACTCTAATCCCGCCGTCAACGCCCCTGCAAGCCAAAATCGAAGCTTCCATAACATAATCGACCCATTGTTCCGCTATCAGCGAATTTTCACCTAAAAACTCAACCGCTCGCGCAATACTCGCTTCATTTCGCAATAAAAAATTCCCCCGCCCGTCATACCCCCCGAACCGAGATTTTAACATTAAAGGTAATCCAAATTGTGAAACGGCCCGCATAATGTCCTCAAATGTATCGACAGCCATAAAAGCGGGCACAGGTATATGGTTCTGTGACAGTAATTTCTTCTGCGCAAGTTTATCCTGTATTATCAGCAGGCTATCCGGCGTCGGATAAATCAAATGCCCGTTCCTTTGCAATTCACTCAAAAACCCCGCGTTTATATGTTCTATTTCATAAGTAACGACATCAACGCGCCCGGCTAGTTCTTTCAAGGCGGCTTCATTATAAAAATCCTTTATAATATGCTCGTCACTGACCGAATGCGCCGGGCAATCGGCGGTCGGATCCAAAATAACAATATAAAAATCCATTTGCTTGGCGGCCAGGCACATCATTTTACCCAGCTGCCCCCCGCCGACAATCCCGATTCGTCTAATCATTTTAAGCCTCCTTAAATTGAGTTAGGTTCAATATTTGTTCTGTCTTGCGTAAAATGGATATGTTGCTGTGACGTTATATTATTGCTTTGCATGAAAAGCCATCGCTCCTTCACAAAATAACAAAGTAGAATGTTGTTTCTCGGCCCGCTGTCACGGGGTGGCTTGGCATATTAACAGGACAAATTTCATAGGCAAGTGTCGGGAAGCATGGCAGTCAGTATAAGAGTGGCAAAGTTCCAGGTACTGTAAATTTTGGCAAACAGGATTATATTATCGGAACGCATAGAATATATTCTCCGGCTTTTAGAACACCATGGCCTTCGTACTGTCAGTAGTATGTACTAACGGCAGAGCCGCGGGCAAATCGCTCTCCGCATTTTCCAAAAAATCAAGAGCCTCCATTTTTTCGCCCCCGAAAAGTTTTTTGGTTTTTTCGTAAAGCGGAAACAGTCTTTATAATAGCTTCCTTGCACAAAACAGCTTCATCATAGGTATTATTATATGAAAAGCTGAACCGCACAGCGGATTTAACTCTGTTTTCCCCAAGACTTAACGCGTTCAGGCTGGAATGCCCCGGATGTCTGGAATTACAGGCGGATCCGGCGGAAATATAAATCTCCTGCTCGGAAAGGGCGTTTACCAACGTCTCGGCCTTCACATCACAAAAACTCATGTTAAGTATAAAAGGCGAACCGTTGGGATCTCCGTTAATATAAGCGTCGTCTATACAATCGGTTAACGAAGTCAGTTCGCTTTTTATCCGTATAATTTTTTCTTTCCGCTCGTCGGCATTGCCTTCGATTTTACTAAAACCATCGACCGCCAATCCCAAGCTCATTATTCCAACCGTGTTTTCCGTGCCGGGCCTGATATTTCTCTGCTGCCCGCCTCCGAATAACATAGGCGCCAGCCGAACGTTTTTCCGCGCGAATAGCGCCCCTACACCTTTAAAAGCGTGAACCTTATGACCGCTTAAAGAATACATGTCTATATCCGCCAAATTAAGCCGCTCTTTTAGAAAGCCCTGTACGGCGTCGGTATGTATAAGGGCATTGGATCCGGAGGCTTTTATTTTGGAGGCAATGGATTCCATATCGGTTATAGAACCTGTTTCATTGTTTACATGCATCAAACTAACCAGAATAGTATCCGAACGCAAAGCGCCCGTCACGGAATCGGGTTCGACAAACCCTCGGTCGTTGACCGGTAGCCGCGTTATTTCAAATCCTTCTTTTTCCAGTGAGGTCATGGCGTTAATTACGGATGGATGTTCGGCCGCGCTTGTAATGACATGTTTGCCTTTTTTTGAATAAGCTCTTGCGGATCCAACGACAGCCAAATTATTTGACTCTGTACCTCCGGATGTAAAAATAATTTCTTCGGGCTTAACCCGCAAATAATCGGCAAATTTTTCTGAAACAGATTTTACCAGCCGTTCGGCGGACAAACCCAAGCCGTGAAATGAGGAAGGGTTGCCGAACTCTTTGCTAATAAGCTTCATAAACGATTCTGAAACATCCGGCCGGGTAGTGGCTGCGTTATCAAAGTAGATCATCACACCGTTTGAATCCAGGCGTTTCTTATCGCCCGTAGCAGCCCTGTTTTATTGTACGGTTTTCTAACTATGTCGTCCACGCCGTACTCCGCGGCTTTTATTATGTCGTCGTTAGCTATAAAATCCACGCACAGGATTATATGAATATGAGGTTTTAGGGATTTTATCTCACCCACCACCCGCGCGATACTTACGCCGCCGCCGATTCTGGCTTCCAGCAATATTAT